>CADBSF010000080.1 GCA_902797265.1 uncultured Erysipelotrichaceae bacterium | reverse complement strand
ACTATTAAAAATAATCCTAGTATAATAAACTGATTTCTTTTATTTCTCTCTCGTAAATTCATACCATTACCTCTATTCTTCCATTATTTAAATTATAGCAAAGAAAGAAAATTTATACAATAAAAAAAGATATTTCTTGTAATAAAATATCTTTATAAGTTATATTTCTTTTTTACATAACATTTTCCACACATTGGTTTATATTCTACTTCTTTTTGGGATCCATCTATTAGAACAGAATCTCCTTCTAAAGTAAATTCATGATTGATAAATCTAGCATTAAATTTTGCTCTTTTACCACAACTACATATCGTTGAATTTTCTTCTATTTCATCTGCTAATTCCAATAATCTTTTACTTCCTTCAAATAAATTACTTTGAAAATCTGTTTTTAATCCAAAACAGATAACAGGAGTATCTTCTATTTTTGAATAAATCCATAATTCTTCTACTTGTTTTGTACTTAAAAACTGTGCTTCATCTACTAAGATACAGGCAACATCTTGTTTTTTCCATTGATTAAAGTATGGTTCTAAAGACTTATCATGATCAATTAAAATATCTACTTTTCTTCTTAGACCAATTCTTGATTCTATTTCATTATCTGCTTTTGTATCAATACTAGATTTTATAATTACTACTTGTTTATCATTTTCATTATAGTTATGAGCAACTTGCAATAACATGGTTGTCTTTCCACAATTCATTGCCCCAAATTTGAAATATAATTTTGCCATCTTATCACTTCCAAAATTAGGTTATCAATTCTGTTAGGAAAAGTCTAGTTTTTTACAAAGATTTTACTAATAAAAATTCTTTATAGCCATTCTTTATATTTTTTAAGATAAATTGTTTTTATTACTTGTACGATTAAGGCATATAAAAGAACTAATAAGACTACATAGAAATAATAGTTGAATGGAAGAATAACGAAATGGAATCCTTCTATAAAACTTAAAATAATTGGTACAGTAATTGTTGCGAATATGGTTAAGATTGATAATAATATTAATATCTTAGAAGGATTTGATTTCAAGAAGTTTAGTTTATTCGTTCTTAAATAGTAAATTATTAATGTTTCTGAAATAATACATTCTACAAACCATGCTGTTTGAAAGTATGCTTGTTTTTCGATAGAATTATATTTTAATAGATAGAAGAATATTAAGAAAGCAAGAACATCTGTTATAGATGAGATAATTCCAAATATTTTCATAAATTTACTAAGATCTTTTGTATCCCATTTTCTTGGTTTCTTTATAAATTCTTCATCTACATTATCATAAGGAATTCCTACTTGTGAGATTTCTACGATAAAGTCTTGTATTAACATTTGAATTGGTAATAATGGCAAAAATGGTAAACAAATACTAGATAACATGATACTAAAAACATCTCCAAAGTCTTGAGATAAAGCTAATTTCATATATTTTATGATATTACCATAGACTTTTCTACCTTCTATTACTCCATTATAGATAACTTCAAGATTTTGTTCTAGTAATAAGATATCACTAGCTTCTTTCGCAACATCACAAGCATCACTTACACTAATTCCTACATCTGCTGTATGAAGAGATAAGGTATCATTGACACCATCTCCCATATATCCTACACAATGATTATTTTTTCTTAAAGCTTCTACTACCCTTTCTTTTTGAATAGGATTCATTCTAGCATAAATATCTACTTCTTCTACTACTTTTCGTAATTCTTCTTCACTTAGTTTTTCTACTTCACTTCCTTGAAGAATATGATTTGATAGATTTAAAGCTTCACAAATGGATTTTGTAGCATAGATAGAATCTCCAGTTAGTATTTTTGTGGTTACTCCTAAATTCTTTAATTCATCAATTGTCTTCTTTGCATCTTTCTTTGGTGGATCGAAAAAAGCAATTAATCCAATTAGCGTTAGTTCTGTTTCATCTTCTTTATTAAATTGTCCATATCCTGTATATTCATGTTTAACGGCTAAGGCAATAACTTGCATACCTTCCTTCGCTAATTGAATTTCTAAATTCTTTGTATGCTCTATAATCTCTTTCGTTAATGGAATTTCTTTATTATTAATAAAAGCCATATCACAAACTGTAACAATTTCATCAAAAGCCCCTTTTGTAATAACAGATACTTGTTCTTCATTTTCTACTACAATAGAAGATCTTTTTCTTGTATAATCAAAGGGAATTTCATCTATTTTCTTATAATTATCGATGTTAATTTGATTCTCTTTTCCATAAGCAATAATTGCTTTATCTACTAGATTTTTAAATCCTGTTGAAAGAAAACTATTTACATAAGCACATTTTACAACGTAAGAATCTTCTTCTCCTTCTAGATTTAAATATTTTTGTAATACGATATGATTCTTTGTTAGAGTACCTGTTTTATCAGTACATAAAATATCCATAGATCCTAGATTTTGTATTGATTTAATATTTTTGATTAATGTTTTCTTTTTAGCTAGATTTTTACTACCTTTTGTTAAATTAACATTTACTATCATTGGTAACATACTAGGAGTAATTCCAACTGCAACCGATAAACTAAATAATAATGCTTCTTCTATATTATTTCTTAAGAATCCATATATGATAAAGACTAAAATACAAATAACAACCATATAACGGATTAATAAAGTACTAATATGATTCATTCCTATTTCAAAAGTAGTGGGAGAAGATTTTTTATTAATCTTTAGATTCATCTTTCCGATAAAGGTATCTAATCCAGTTTTAATAACAACTCCTTTTCCATTTCCACTAATAATCGTAGAATTCATCAAACAGATATTTTTCATCTCTGTAACATCACAATCTTTATTACTCTTTTCTACTGTTTTTTCAACGGCAATACTTTCTCCTGTAAAAATCGATTCATTGATAAATAAGTCTTTTGCTTCTAATAAATAGAGATCTGCTGGTACAATAGAGCCAGCACTTAAAGTAATAATATCTCCTAAGACAACTTTTTCTTGTTTAATTTCTTTTTGTTCTTTATTTCTAATAACATCAGTATAGATTTTTAATTTATCTTTTAATTTCTTATTAAATCGATACGTAGAATAATTTTGTACAACACTAATAAAAGCACTAATAAGAGTAATTCCTAATATAATAAAAGATCCTATTTTATCTCCTGTAAAATAATTAATGATTGCTAATAAGATTAGTATTAGAATAAACTTATCTTTTAAACTATCTAATAGAAAATGAAAGATATTTTTTTTCTTTTCTATTGTTGCGATATTTTCTTTAAATTCATCTAATCTATCTTCTACTTCTTTTTCTGTTAGACCAGTTTCTCTTGTTTCATATCGTTTTAATAGTTCTTCTTTCTCTAAAATAGATAATTCTTGATAAGTCAACTTGTTTTTCATAGAAATCTATCCTTTCTAATTTATTTTATCACTTTTTAAAGAAAAAAAATAGTATTTTTTGACAATACTATTTATTTACATTCTGCTCCAGATCTTTCGTACAAGTCTTTTGCTCCCTCTAATGTTAATTTATTCTTTTTTGTATATTGTTTCATTGCTTCATTATTTTTAATAAATTTTTCCATATTGAATTTTCCATAGTTTATTGTTACTTCTGTTGTAATTTTATTATTTTTATTTGTTACTTTATAAGTATATCCACCATAATTAGTTTTTAATGTTTCGTATTGTTCATTAAAGTCTTTTTCAAATTTTTCTAATTTATCTTTACTATCAGATGTTATTGTTTCATGAATCACTACTTTATTAACAATATTATTTTTTGAATATATCTCATATTGTGTCTCTAATGAATAGCCATTTTTAGTTTGATTAGATACTAATTTACAAGTTGTTTTTTTACTTCCTCCTAGTAATAATAGTAATACGATTAATATAACTACTCCAAAAACTGCACCTAATATAATAATCAACTTATCTTTCATATGCTTCTCCTTTTTTCTTTACTTTACTATTTCTTTCTTTATTATATTTTTGCATTTTCTCTATTACTTTGTCAAGTATTTTAGAGATATTTTTTTGATAAATCATAGTAGCTTGCCTAAACTGTATTTCTACTTCTACTTCTGAGATACCTAAATATTTCGCAATGGTTTTAGTATCATAATATTGATTATTAATATATCCGACTTTTAACATAAATATGGTAGCTTGCTTTTCATCAAAACAATTAATAATATCGGTAAAAGAAGGTAATTTGAAAAAATCTAAAAGAGGAGAATTATCGCCGAAGAAAGAAGGCTTATCATTCATTTTTGTTAAAGAATCTAAATGAGTATCTTTTTCTTCTTGTTCTTCTATGGTACAAATAAAGGCATCATATAATGATTTCATTATTTTAATCTGTAATTTTTCCTCACTCATAGTCTTTTTTTCTGATAAACTCATTTTTTCTGTACGATTATTTAGTTTATTTAATTTATTGAATATTCGAAGTTGAATCGAATGAATCGTATTTAGTGAAATTCCTATTTCTTCATTAATTTCTTTTGTAGTTAAGGCTTTGTTTCCATCTAAACCTAAACTTAATATTAATACAATTCTTTCACGATAGGAAAACTTATTTTTATGTAAGAATTCATCAAGGGAAGAAGGTATTTTTAACGATAGTTTACTATTATTAAATTTTATCACATTTTGTTTTTCATGAATATGATAATCATCTTCTAAATCTCTATAAACACTGATTAATTGAATATGATTACTATATTTAATTTTTTTCTCAGCATTAAGTTGTATTTGTCGTATCCATTCTTTTGTTACATGGTGACGATTTGCTAATTGCTGAAGAGATAATATTTCTTTTCCATCTAATCCATATCGAGAAATAATAATATCGCGTTCGATTGGTGTTAAGTGGCATAAATCAATTAATCTATAGATATCTCTTCTTAAATCTTTTTCTTCTAGTTTTTTTTCAAAATTCTCTTCTTCTGGGATTAAAAATTCAATTTCAAAAGACTCATCTTCTCCATCTTTTTTATTTAGACTGAGTATTGATTGATCTAATCTTAGTAACTCTAATATTTGTATTTTCGTCATATTCATTATTTGAGATAATTCCTCTATAGTTGGTTCTTTTTGATATTTTACATAATAATTACTTACAATAAATCGTAATTGATTTAATTTTTGATTTTGATAAACAGGAATTCGAATAATTCTTGAATCACAATAAATACTATGCATGATTTCTTTTCTAATCAAATAAGTTGCAAATGTTGAGAATTTTGTATGATAAGAGATATCATATAAATCAACCGCTTTGATTAATCCTATATTTCCTTCTTCAATTAAATCTTGAAAAGGAATTCCTCTATTTTTATATTTACTAGCAATACTGACTACCAATTTTAAATTCGATTCAATTAATTTTGTTCTTGCTTCTTCATCTCCATTTTTAATTCTGATAGCAAGCTCAATTTCTTCTTCCCTTTTTAAAACAGGAATTGCACTGATTTCTTTGAAATAAGTAGAAAGTCCTGTTAATTCTACTTTTTCTTCTTTTAGAAAACTATCTTTTCTCTCTTCTTTTATTTCAATATTATTTTTATCACAATATAATTCAATTAGATTTAATAAAGTTTGACATTCTATAATAGAATCTAATAGTCCTTTTTGAATTTGTTTTTTATATTTTTCTATTAGAAAGGAAATAGTTTGCTGAACTTCTTCTATTGATAGAATAGTTTCTAATAGATTTTGGGATAGCTCTATTTTTTCTTCTTCTAAGAACATTTCTAGTTTATTGAAATTATTTTTTATTGTTTGAATATCTCTATTTCTTTTGAATTGTTTTTCCATAAATTTAGTTATAACAGATTCATAGTATTTACTAGGATAATTTTTCTTTATTTTTCCAAGGATATCTTTTAATAGATGATTAGTATTGATATTAGATGATGATAAAATAGTATCCCATTCTTCTTCTGTAAGATTAATAAAACTTAATGATGATTTAATATTATCCATATTATCATTCATAATAATTTCCCTTTCTTTACTATATCATATAAGTTTTTAATATCTCATTTTTATCCTCTTTTAATATTTTCTTTAAAGCTCTATTTTTTATATACCAAGTCTTTTGTAGAGTTATTTGATATTTTTTAGATAATTCTGTTAACGTTTTAACTTCTTTTCCATATAATCCAAATAAATGAATGATAATATCTCTTTCGCAATCTGTTAAATTGGTATTTTCAAAGATTTCATAGAATTGTTTTTGTAATTGTCTTTGAATAATAATTTTTTCCACACTATCTTCTTCAGTTACTAATTGACTAATATCGCTATCTTCAAAGGGCTTTTCAATGATACTATCAAGACTAACAATAGGCTCTTCTGGTATCTCTAGTAGGGCACTAACAATTTTAGGTTTCAACCCCGTTTTTAAAGCTAATTCTTCTATGGTTGGATTTCGTTTTTTCGCTTGATGAAAATATTCTTGAGCTTTTTTAATTTTAAAGATTTTTTCTTGTTTTCCCGAAGGAATTCGAATCGTTTTACTGTAAAATATAATATATCTTTGAATAGCTTGTTGGATCCAAAATTTAGCGTAACTTGAAAATTTTACACCTTGATTCACATCGTAATGTTCAATGGCTCTCATCAAACCATAATTACCTTCTTCAATTAAATCTTCTAAAGAAATAGAACTGTTTTTTGAATAGTACTTCGCAATAGCTACAACTAATTTTAGGTTGGTTTCGATTAATTCCTTTCTAGCTTCTTCATCATGATTATCAATTCTAATTTTTAATTCATTCTGTTCTTCTTTTGATAAAATTCTTTTCCCTGAAATCTCCATGAAATAACAGGAAAGACCAATGCCTGTTTTAGTTCTTGAGTCTAATTTCTTTTCTTGTTCTTGTTTTTGCTTTTTAATTGTTTGATATAATTTAAAAAAATCTAATAAGAAAGAATCGAAGTCTAATTGAGCAAATATCTCTTCTGGCAAATTATCTAATACGATTAATGATTTTTGAAATTTTATATTATTTTTAATAAGTTCTCTTTTTTCTTTTTTAGAACAATCTATTTTTTCTACTAAGAAAAATTTTTCTAATTGTAGAAAATTTTTGACTATAATATGATAATCTTCTTGTAAATTCCAATTTTGATTAATATAGTTATGAATTTGATTCATTTTTTTTGTGTCCATAATATGCCATCTCCCTTTTTAGCTACATATTATATCATTTTTTTTTCAAGATAGTAAATCAAAATAGAAAAAAGCCACAAAAGGCTCCTATTTTTCAAAATTTTTCTTCCATATATTTAAGATTGGAATAGTAAGTCCACCTACCATATTTCCTAGTATCATAATGAGTAAGTATAAAAAAGCTTTTCCACTCCATCCTGCAACGGTAAAATAATACATATTTGCGATAGAATGCTCAAAAGAAGCTAGGATAAAGACAATCACACATAAAAAGACACTAATATATTTGGCAATCGGATCTTTTAATGTTTTATACCCATTAACAGCAAGATACATTAGCATTCCGCAGAAGATTGATAAGATGAAGATACTTAAGATATCATCATTCAATTTTATCGCACAAATTGTTTTAGCTTTCTCATGAATCAAAGAATATATTCTTGTATATTTTAAAAGAAATCCCGTTAGAAAAGTACCAACAAAATTACCAAAAATGGTTACTAGTACTTCAATGAAATAACTTGGTTTATTATCAAGAATATATCCAACTTTTCCCGTATAAAGATTATATTCATTTACGACAATCATGAATAGTCCAATAGCAAAAAAAGTGGCTCCTATTATTTTATTATCAAGGGATAGAAAGATAGTTCCTCCTACTCCTATCATGATTCCAGCTTGTATGCTTTTAATAAGATAGTAAATTATTTTTTTCATGGTATACCTTCTTTATAATTCAATTAATTCATAATTGGTTGTTCCAAGTCCTAGTGATTCTGCATATTCCGTAATATGATTTCCTACTCGGCTTTCAATTCTTTCGATTAATTTATCTTTTCCTTGATCCACACTTTGATAAACGGCATCTAAAAATGCTTGATCATTCGCAACAGGATCAAGAGATGCAAAAATACCAATATCTTCCATAACTGGATCTTTTTGGTTGGCATCACAGTCACAGTCTAATGACAAGGCATTCGCAACAATCATATACACAATAGGCTTATTATTTTCATTTAAATAATCACGAACAGCAGTTGCTGCTTCCGCCATGGATTCGATAAAATCAATTTGTTCATATTTGGCACTCCAACAAAGATCAGGATCTTCTGTTTGACCACAACTATGAATATAAGCTTTTCCATTTCGAGAAGCAATTCCTATTGATTGATTTTTTAGGTTTGCTCCAAAACCACCCATTGCATGACCTTTTCCATGAGCAAGGTTTAAAATAGAATCATATTTTTCAAAACCTTTTCCAATGATATCATATTCCAAGTGTTTTCCCTTTTTTACAGGAATCTTAAACTCACCGATTCCATCCATAATTTCTACTCCTTGTCCTATTTCAGTAAAACCATGCTCTTTTGCAACTTCCATATGCTCTCTTGCATCATTTCTAGCTCCTGGATAAGCAGTATTGCACTCAATAATAGTTCCATTTAATTGATCAACTAAAGGTTTAATTAATTCTTTTTTTAAATAACCCTTTGATCCTCTTTCTCCCGTAGATACTTTAACTCCTACTTTTCCTGGTAATTTTACCCCAAGTTTTTCATAACATTTGATTAAATTCTCTGGTGTAATATTTTTTGTGAAATAAACAATTGATTTTTCCATAATTTTCCTCCTACATTCATTTTACTTTATTTTTTTAAAAATTACTATGTTTATTTGATAATTCGATGAATTCGTTCTGATATTGTAGATAAGATTTCATATGAAATCGTATTTGAATTCTTACTAATTTCTTCTAAAGTGATATTCTGATTATCCCATAGGATGACTTTATCTCCTACCTTACAATCAATCCCTGTTACATCAATCATACAACTATCCATACAAATATTTCCAATAACTGGACATCTTTTTCCATTTACAAATACTTCTTGGTGATTTGAAAGAATTCTTCTAAACCCATCAGCATATCCAATCGGAATAGTTGCGATTTTTGTCTTGCTTTTCGTAAGATATGTTTGATTATAACTAATAGGAGTATTTTCTTCTACATCTTTTAGAAAAGTAATTTCTGTTACTAATTCTGTAATTGGTTCAACTGGTATTAAATTCTTTGCCATAGGAAATGGTTCATATCCATATAGTAGAATTCCTGGTCTTGTATAATTAGAAACATTATCTTTATAATTCAATAATCCACTAGAAGCGGAAGAATGAATATAGATAAGAGGAAATTCTTTTTTTACCAAAGATACTGCTTCTTGAAAAATTTGAATTTGTTTTTCTGTATAAGAAATATCAATATCAGCAGAAGAAAAATGAGTATAAATCCCTTCTACAGTAATATTTGGATTCTTTTTGATCCTCTCAATTACATTTTCTAAGTCTTTTAAAACAATTCCAGTTCGATTCATTCCTGTTTCTATTTCAAGATGAACTTTTACCGGTTGAGTAATTTTATCTATCATTTCTGGTAAAGAGATACCTATTGTTAATTGATAACGATAAATATCTTCTAATTCTTCTAAAGCGGGTTGATTTAAAATAAATATTTCTTTTTGATAACCTAATTTTCTTACTTCTATTCCTTCATCTACTCTTGCTAGAGCAATGATATCAAAATGATTGATACAATCTAAATCTCTATTTAAATACGTACCATAGGCATTTGCTTTTAATACAGGAATGATTTTTCTAGGACTAATATAATTTTCTATTTTTTTAACATTTTCTAAGAATAAATCTTTTCTTACTTCTAAATAGGTTTTATTCATTTGTATTTTCCTTTCTTATTCTATTAATTTTATGTTTTTCTAATGAAAAAAGAAGAAAAAATCAAGTTTTTCTTCATCGATTATCTTGAATACAGGCTTTGTAAACGGATACTAATAGGAAAGAAATAATAATTCCTCCAATAATATCTGTTATCCAATGTACTCCTGATAAAGTCCTTCCTACTACTAAAATAAGTAATAATAGTATGGTTCCAATTTTTAGCATTTTTCCTAAGAATTCATTTTTTATATAGTCATTTTGAATCATGATAGATGATAAGGCAATTGTTAGAGCTAACATGGTATGAGAAGATGGATAAGAGGCTTCTAATCCTTCCTCTAAAATGACTGGTCGATAGTTAATAATCACTTTTTCAAAGAAGATATAAGTAATTCCAACTAGAATATAGAATAATCCTAAAAAGATTAACTTTTTATCTACTTTTTGAATACTTTTTTTCTCAATCAATTGTTTTAATCCAATAAATCCATAGAAAGCAACAAATAGAAAAGGGATATAACCTAAATACTTTGTAATTTTATACCAATTTTCTTGATAACCAACACTATCGATAAAAGCTTTATTAATTGACTGAAATCCGACTTCACTAGATTCAGGTCCAATTTTTCCAACATCTACGTATTTAACACATAATGTATAGACTATTGCTACTAGAAATAGAATGCCTACGATAATCCATTTTTTATTATTTTTCATATTTTTTTCCTCCATTTTAAACATTATATCATATTTTCTTTTACATTGATAGTTTTTTATGTTATAATAGGGATTAAATTTTTAGGGAGTTGGTTTATATGATATCGATATCAAGGGAAGATGTAATTAATTATGAATTAATTCGATCTGGTGGATTTGGAAGCGTCTATAAAGTAGATAATTTAGCTTATAAGATTTATCATCCAAAAATTCATAATGTTATGGGAATTGTTCGTGATAATCCTGTATTAACTTTATCTACCGGGAGATTTGAACGTTTACAAAGTAGAAGTAAAGATTTACTATATACAAAATCAATTCAAGACTATATCTATATTGATGGACACTTTGGAGGAGTTGTTCTTCCTTTTTTTGAAGGAAGTTTATTAAGAGAATATAAGCACGCCTCTTTTCAATTAAAAAGAAATTTTTCGAATCAGTTAATAAGAAATCATCAAGAATTACAAAGAAATTTAATATTTCCTTATGATTATAAATTAAATAATGTAATTGTAAATGATAACGAGATAAAAATTATTGATTTAGATGATGTTTTAACATCAATTCCTATTTATCCCACTTTTTATCATTATATGAAATCAAATTATTCATTAAGTAAGTGTATGATACAATTATTCCAAGACAATTGGAATTCTGCTAGCTATCAATTTCGTGAATATCTTCAAAATACAAAGATAAAACCTACTTATTCTGTAGATGATTTAAAACATCAATTAGAAAAGAAAGAGGAAGAACATAATTTCTGTTTATTAAATTCTACTTCTAAGAATATTCCTATTCATCCCACTTATCATTATCTTTTTTCTTATGATGAAAATGATAGCAAAGAAGCAATTTATCAAATAATTGACAAATTATATCAAAAAGGAATTATCTTATTTGATATTCTTACAGAAGAAAAAAAAGAGGATTATTTTGAACAATTTCATACGAATATCTGTATCGATGATAAAGAAAATGTTCTATATAAGGGGAAAAAATTATGATTTCTATTGCTAGAAAGGAATTAGATAATTATCATTATTTGAATTCCGGTACTTTTGGTTCTGTCTATCAAGTAGATGATTCTACTTGTTATAAGATTTATCATCCCTATGTTAGAAATTCTTGTGGTGAGATGGTAAAAAATCCTAATTTAAAGCAAATTCATTGGTATTCTAGATTCTTAAAGAAAAATGCAAAGTTAGCCTATTCTTGTATCTTTTCTGATTATTTGTTAGTTGATGGAGAGTTTGCTGGCGTTGTATTACCTTATTATACGGGGATTACTTTTGATAAGATGATGAATGCTCCTTTTTTTGAGAAATCTCAATTAATCGAGGAACTAGTTCGTAATGCCAAAGAGTTGACTTCTCATTATATTTATCCTTGTGATTATAAATTAAATAATCTTATCTCTAACTTTGGTCATACGAAAATTATTGATTTAGATGATACCTTTACAAAATCTAGTTCTTTTATGAATCCTATTTATTTAAAGAAATCTGTTACTTTATTGAATGAAACGATACGAGATTTCTTAGATGAGTATCAATATAGACAGTATTCTGCTTTTTTTAAAAGAGATTTAGAGAGAGGTTTTTGGCCAGAATGTACTAATTATCATGAATTAGATTCTTATTTAAAGGAAAGATGTAGTTATTATCATTATATTTTGTGTGATCAGAATTCTGATTTATCATATTTAGAAAATCTTATCTCTGATCAGAATCGCTTTCTCTATTTATATCCAAATGGTTGTTTTCGAGATGATTATTTTCAAGAGATTCTTTTTGATTATCAGAAGCATCATATTCCTTTATATGATTTTATTCATGAAAGTGACTTAACATCTTTTTGTTCCAATCACGGAGTACTAGATTATTCTATCGTAAAAGAAAAAAGACTTATAAAAAAATAGATTTCGCAATCTATTTTTTTATTTGTTTTACTTTTTCTGATTTTGTTAATTCTTTTTCGTAGAATAAAATCATATCTTCTAACATTTTATATTTTATAGCAAGTGTAATGGTTGGATGAACAATTTCACTATCTCTATCCCAGGCAAATCTAGTTGCATCAATCATTTCTAATCCATTTGGAAGAGTAATGATTTTTTTACCGTTTTCATCTGTTTTAATTTTATCTCTTTGAATAGGATCAATATACGTCATTCGATTATGACTTCTATTTCCTGCTAAGAAGAAATAAATATCATTTATGGGATCTACCGTTAATTGAGTTCCTGTCCATCCAGCTGAAGCAAATGCTTGTCCACTTAATGGATGATAGACTTCACTATCAGGAAGATTCGGATTTTTCGAATAACATAAGTATCCTAAATATTGAATATATTTTTGCTTATTCTCTTCTTCTAGAATTCTTCCTGTTCTATTTTTGGCTAGTTCGATTAATAATTTTTTATCTAATATTTTATGATTCATCAATTTTTTCGCAAGTGTTGTCATATCTTTCTGATCAGAAAATAATCCAGCATGTCCACATAAACTCATTCCTTCTTCGCCCATAATTCTTGCTTTTGGATCGTAAACAACTCCTATTTTTGGATCATGAGATATGGAATAATTTCCATCTTTATAGTATTTTCCATCTTGATTAGTAGGAACGATTCTTTTTAATTGTTCTTCTGTTGGTTTTATAATGGTATTTTTTAATCCATTTGGTTTTAATATTTCTCTTTCTAAGAATTCATAATAAGGTAGATTTGTTACTTTTTCAATGACATATTTTAATATCATTGCGCCCATATCTGTATAAGGTCTTTCATTCATATTTGTTTCATCTATTTCAATATCAAAAAGTAATTGTTCTCCTTCTTCTTTGGAATTTGCTTTATCTACTCTACCCTTTGTTTTTAATGGTACTTGAAAAGCTAATAAATCAAAGATTGTGGTATCTTTTAAGTTTTTAAATTGTGGAACAATCTCTCTTACTTTATCATCTAAATGAATGATATTATACTCGACAAGTTTTAAAATAGAAAGAGATGTAAATAGTTTTGTAATGGATGCTAAGTCAAAGATAGAATCTACTGTCATTTTCTCTACTTTTTCTTTATCCATCACTACTTCTTGTCTATTTCCAACTACTAATGTTTCTTGATAATGATTCGTTCCATAACTAATCACTAAACCAGGAACCATTCCTCTTTGATAGACAAAATGATGGATTCTTTCTTCGATATTTGAATTTTCATAAAGAATCTCTCTTAATTCTTCTAAACTCTTATCTTTATTATTTTTTAATGTTGTCATGACTTCTTTAAATAATTCTAAATATTGTCTTTTTGTAAATAGATTTTTTTGTTCCTGACAAGATGTTTCATTTTGTTTTTTTAACCAAGTATTCATATATTGTTCAACAAAATATTCGTTCATATTATCCCTCCATAATCGTTCTATATTATACCATATTTTCTTTTTTTTTTCAAGTTTTTTATAAGTAAGTAATTGATATTATGATAAAATAGATATGAAATAGTATTAGAAAAGAGGTTAATATGAAAAAGTGGCAAGTAATTACAATTTTAGTTATCTTTATCTTGCTGTTAGTAGGAGTCGTACTATATGATTATCAACAAGATCAAGATGTTGTATTCGACAATAATTATTTAGCAGTCTTTCGAACAGAATCTGAAAATAGAGTTTCTTCTACGTATTTATTTGTAAAAGAAGATAAAAAAGGAAAGAAAAAGTATCAATATATGAATACTATAAGTACTCTTTCTGGATATGATTCTTTTGCTTGGACAGAAGAAATTACAAAAAAAGGTACTTTAAAAAAGAAAAAGGATATTTATAAAAAGGCAAAGAAACATGGAGCTTATTCTTATGTATTATATGAAGATAGAAAGGTTTACTCAATAGATGAGTTTAAAAAGATGTTTTCTTAATATGAAAAATCAAAGTAAAAGGGAATATGCTTTTGATATTTTAAGAGCAATTTCTATGATTATGGTGATTACCATTCATGTTTCTAATGTATATTCTAGAAGTTTTGGAATGATAGGAAATGGTTCTTTTATCTTATCTTTATTCTTTAATACTATTTCTAGAATAAGTGTTCCTATCTTTTTAATGATTAGTGGTGCTTTATTATTAGATAGAGATTTTAATTTTAAAAAGTATAGAAAAAGACTGATTAAATATTTTTTTATTATTGTCCTATGGGATATTATCTATTTAGTGTGGGAATATTTCTATTTAGGCATTACTTATGATAAGTTATATAAACTATTATTAGAGCCTTATCGAGCACATTTATGGTTCTTATATACAATTTTATTATTATATGCAATTCAACCTTTACTAAGAATCATTATGAATAAAGCAAGTATAACGATAAAAATAATTTTATTTATTATTTGGATACTTTTATCTACTCTAAGTATTGTAAATTATTATATCTCAGTATATTTTACTGTTTTTAGTTATATTGGATTCTTTATCATGGGTAAATATTTATATGATTTTGCAAAAAAGAAAACTTTAAAAAAATATAATATTCCATTCATTTTAATCATGATTCTATGTTTTAGTATTAGTATCTTATTAAATTATTCGATGTCTATGAAACGAAATATGTTTTATAATTTCTATTTTGCTTATCGAGTTCCCTTTATTATGATTCCTTCTTTTGTATTTTATTTAATGATTATCAGTAATTATAAAAAAGATAGTTTGAATCGATTTATTATGAAGTTATCTGATTTATCTTTTGGCGTTTATTTAATTCATGGAATATTCTTAGATATTACGATTAAGATGTTTGTCTATCAAAGAATTAATGCTTTAATTGGAATACCTATATTTACTATATTTATCTTTATATGTAGTACGATAAGTGTCTGGATTCTAAAAAAATTAAAAATTATGAATTATTAAAAAATAAAAATCAAATGCAACAGCATTTGATTTATTTCTTATATTAACGTCTATCAAAGAGACTAAAATGTTTTCCTTTTCTTTTAATCATAATCGCACAGTCATCATCATAAGAATTATGAAAGGTAACAATTTCTTCTTTCTTTATCTTTTTTTCTGTTATAGCAGGATTATTAAAGTAATGATTTAAATTTTCATCATAATAGAAGAAATAATATAGAAGAAGAATTCCCTCTTTATTTAATTCCTTCTCTAAACTATTTTCTAATTTTTTTAGTTGATGATATTTCCAACTAACATTCCAATCAATAAAAGCATAATCTAAAATATTTGATAGATAAATCAAATCATAGTTGTTCTTCTTCTTTGATGGAACTAATATATTTCTTTTGGTAAATGAAATATCCGTATCATTTAATCTTTTCTTTAATAATTCATATTCTTCAGTTGAATCTAAATAATTGTTTCCTAAAATTCTATCTGATTTTACCGTTCGCTTTTTCTTCAATAGAAAATCAAGAAGATGATCATCCTTTTTTAAAAGAGATTGGTCATCATAACAAGTATCAATTAATGATTGAAAGAATTCTTTATGTTTTGTTTCCATGTATGGGAAGCAATCTATGATTTGATCTATTTCTTCATCTCTTGTATAGGTATTCGTTTTTATATAATCCATTCTTTTTTTGAATTCTTCTAAGGAATATTTAAGTATCATAGCTCTTTTTAATCCTAAAGAAGTATATTCTGATAAAGAATTAATATCAAAAGTATCTACTGTTTGATAGCCATCTACTAATAAGTTAAAAAGATGATCTCCACTTGATAAGACTGTTAAGGCTTTATCTTTATTTCTATCTTTTAATTGTTCTAATGATTGTTTAATATCTTCATTTGTCCAAAAATATACACTTTTATAAGGAGAAAAGTCTTCTAAGTTATCATCTATCTTTCTACTTTTAATTAATTTTATTGTTTCTAATAAAGCTTCTTTTGTTCGTATATTCATACATTCACCACCAAATATCTAATCTGATTATTTGAGTTGTTTCTTTTTAGAAATGATATAATCTGTATCATCTACTAATCCTTGCATATATATTTTTATAGGCTCTGAGTCTACATAATCTCTTAGTTTGATTTCTCTTTGCTCATCAGATATAGTTATTTTTATACTGGAATTTAATGGTTCATTTCCATCTAATAAAAGAAGTGTTTTATAATATCGATTATCTAATACATAATAATCTATTCTTTCTTTATCCATTATTTTTGTAATACATAAATCATCTTTACGAACCGTAATTTGTTCATCTTCTAGTTTATTTCCGTCTTTTATGATGGCATCTAGATTGTTTTCTAATAATTTAATTAATTTTTCCATATTAATATCTTCCCCTATTTCTATTATTCTTTTCTTTAATTGCAATTTCTTTTCTTGATACTCTAAAGCATTCTGATATAATTCTTGTAAAGAATTGTTTTTTTTCATAGATTCTGTTGAATATCGATAGTAGAATTCTACTCCTATATTACTATATTCTAATAGGACTTCTATAACTGCTAATAAGGTATACTCATTGTGATCTTGTTCTTCTAAAATTTGATTTACTTTATTCCAATCTTTTGTCTGATGAAACACTTCCATAATTTCAGAAGCATTCATCATGATTTCTACTTCATCTAAGATTTCAAAGTCAATAATATTCATTATTTTAAAGAAATGATAGACTTGATTTGAGTGTTCAATAGGTATTAATGGTGAATAGATTAAACTACGATTATACTCTACCCATTTTTTCCGTTTTTCGGGAATACAATACTCTTGAATCCGTTCTATTTCTCTTAAATAGTTTTCAGCACTTTCTGTTTCTACTAATCCTTCTTTATTATAATTTTGAGCTCTAATATCCGAAATAATTTTTATAATATTAAACTGATTATTTTTCATATGTATTTTTACTCTTCTTTTCATAAAGATGATTAACATCATCTATCATAGTTCTAAATGTTTCACTATATAATAATCCATCTACTCCATCAAATTTCTTATTTTGTAGTAATTGTAATGAATGATTTAGATTCGATGGAATATTTTGCATTTCTAAATTGTATCTTACATCCCATGTACAAGCTAAAGAGTCAAAAGTAACCATCATTAAAGAAGATGTTTTAGTTTCTCGATAGATAATAAAAGTCATAGAAGCCTTTCTTTGATTTACTTCAATTGCTTCTATACTTTTTTCTTCATTATCAACGATTTGTGGTGAAAGAATCCAAAATTTTTTTATTTGCTTTTGATTAGGAATTCTAATAATCGTTTGATTACCAATGATATAATCTTTATAAAATTCATTTTGACTAATAGGCAAAGTTTTCTGAACAATTTTATCGGCTAAATAGATATTATCAAATATTAATTCTTCCTTTTTACTGATTTCTAATTCATTATTTTTCTTCATATTATCCCCTCAATTTGAGTCTATATATTATCAAATTATCCTTATTCTGTCAAGGAATTCATTGACTAGCTAAGACTTTTATGGTATAATAAGAGAGCTTTTTAGAAATGAGGGGGTTAATATGTCTAACCATAAAAATGTAGAATTTAGAATATTAAAAGAGAGAAAAATAGAAAAACAATTAAAAAATTATTTTAAATTGATGGATATCTCATATGGAGAAGATTTTGCTAGTCAAATTTTATCTTCTAGTAAGAGTCCTAGAGAATCATTACAAATGTTTACTTCTAAGTTTCCTGAAATATCAGATACTGATATTATATTAGCTTTAATTAAAGCATCCGTTATTACTAGAGATGATAATTATGCCATATTGTTTATTAGAGATATGATTCAAGAAGGAAATATGGAAGATGTAATGAATATCGTGTATTCCAATTTACGATTACGTAAGATGTTAACCAGAACTTTTATTCATGATTGTTATGCTGATAATTATCAATCTTATGGAAAATCTAGTGATGATAATTGTTTAGGAGATTTAATAACCATTTATTATTTTCAAAATAGTATTAATTTAAAAAAGGTAAAGAAATAAAAAGAAGAAATGATTACATTTCTTCTTTTACTTCGTGTCTTTCTACTTCAAATACTTCCATGATATAAGGCTCATTATAATCAATATTTCCTTTTTTAAGAGCAATTCTTAATTGATCTTCAGGATCATCAATTCCTTCTATGTTTGGTAGTAATACTCCTGTTTTTCCATGGGCTGTAACAAATAAACCATATTTCTTAGGATCTATATCATAGATTGTTTTTACTTCTTTTCTCTTTGATAAAATATCTACATGAATTTCTAAATAATCTAATTCTTCTTCAGTAATTGGTTGAAATCTTGGATCATTTGATGCAGCTTCAATGGCATTTTCGATTATTTCTTCCTCTATCGAATTCGTTATTTGAAAAACCGTACCAATACAACCTCTTAATTGATGATGAGAATAAATTGTCACAAAGACTCCATTATGTTTCGATTTTGGATAGTGAACTTGCTTAACATCACCTGTTTTTACATATTCATTAATTGTATTTCTAGCAAGTCTTAGATAGTCATCTTCTTTTTCTACTATTTTTTGAATTCTATTTTTTTCTTCTTTTAATTCTTGTTCTAGATAATTTCGACTACTATTCAAATAAAGGGGTTCTATAGAACCTACTAGGTAACCAACTCCTGTTGTATCTTCATGAGAATAGATTTTAACATTAACATCTTGTTTGTCTATGGCACCCGTAAGAATCGTGATTGAACGATGACCACAGTCTCCTATTTTTTCTAATTGTTCAGGTCTATATTTTAAAAGTCTTTGAAAATCTGCTTCTTCAATTATCTTTATCATTTCTTTTTCATAGAGAGGTCCTTCTTCTTGATAACCATAAGGACCATCTTCTTTTAAGGTATGAGATAAATCTCCACTAGCTAGAAATACGACTTTTTTATCTAGTTTTTGAATTGCTTCCTTGATATACATTCCTAGTTCATAATGTTTTACTAATGGTAATCCTGATAAGCCAATTACAACCAATTTAAAATTAGTATATTCTTTTTCTATAAAATATAAAGGAACCATTTCTCCATGATCTAACATTTGATTTCCTTTGTTCTCTATAATTTGAGCAGGAAAATTATGTTCTTTTGTTATAGTATTTAAAGTTTCAATAAATTCTAAGTCATTTTCTTCTTCAAAAGAAATAGAATCTACTCCAAATTCTTTAAAATTTCCCGTTAATTTTTCTTTTGATAAGATATGAAACCAATCTGAATACATTGTTGTATGAGGGGATGTTATGATAATGGTTTCTGGTTTTAATTTCTTAATCTCTTTTGCTATTTTTTCATAGGATTCAATAGTTTTTCTAACCTGTTCTTCGTTTCCTTTTCCAATTTCTTTGATAATCATTGGAGGATGAGGTACGATGTATGATTTTATTAATGACATATTATTCCTCTTTCTTTCTTTTCTTCTATTCTACGTTTTTTATTATAACATATATTTTCTTTTGTATAATGAAAAAAATCATTCCTTTACGGAAGATTTTTCTACTATATTTTTAATTATCTTTTTATCATATTCTTTTAAATTGATTTCTTTTTTTGTAATTTTACTTAATTCTTTTGATATTTTATCTAATTCTTCATATTTTACAATAGCTGGATGCATTTTCGCTAAATAATGAATATAATGATGAGTGATAGGATAATAATTATTTACTTCTTCTATGGTTGCTTTTGTATATCCCATACTTCTCATATAAGCATTCCATCTTTCATGTTCATTCTTGATTAATTGTTCTTCTATTTCTTTATTATATTTATTTTTTAATAATTTCTTATTTGTTTCTTCGTCTTCTGTATATGATTCTTGAAGAATTGAGTAATATTTATATTTTCTATGTAGAGCACTTGCTCTTGAAGAGCGTTTATTACTTTCTAAAAGATTATATTTTTGAAAGTATATATCTTCTGGATCATAAAACAAATGGATTTCTCTTGCTTTTTTTTCTAATTCAGAGTTCATTATTTTATTATTATCATATAAATCTTCTATACTACCAAAAGAATTTAATTGATAAGAATTATGTTTTTCATTTTTCATAGCAGATATTTGTTTTCTCTTATATTCATTTTCTATCCATAAATTAATAATAGGTTCTTGATTCCACTCTTTTATAAACATTCTTCTTAAAAGAATTGCTGTTTCTATATTTTTATCATCTGTATCCATAGAAACTACTATATATTTGATATCTTTCCTTTTATTGATTTCTTTTATTGCTTTTTCTTTTTTGATATCACTCTCAATAAAAGTAATATCATAATATTGGAGTAACTCTGGACATTCTATTTCAATTTCTTCTTTTCTATCATTTGCATTTTTATCAATAACTAATATTTTTGTATGATATCCAATCATAGTAGAACACCAAATCGAATCTTTTAAAAATTCTTTTCCTACATTCCCACATCCTATAATTAGTAAAGAAATTGTTTTATTGGAACATTTTAAGAATAATGGAGTATCTTCTAGTAAATTAAATATTGCTCTTTCCTTTTCATTAATGACATCTACTACTATTTTTCCTTTTTCCGTAGAATCTAAGATAATAGATGCTTCCTCTTTATTATGAAATACTTTAATAGTAATATTCTCATTCTCTTTCTGTTTTTCTATTAGTTCTAACGTTTGCGTTAAATTATCATCTTCTTTATCTGAAATCATGTATATAGTAATATGATTTTTCCATTGATTTAGTTTTATATTTGTAATCTTATCTTTGGTATACATAGCTCTTATAGGAATTTTATTTTTATCCGTTACATTTGCGAATAAAATTTCATTATTTTTCTCTTTCTGAAGATTTTTCGCGATTAGAAGAGATTTTTCATTAAAAATGGAAAAGATATGTAGTTCTTTCTTTTTTAGGAAAAGAAATTGTATTTTTAACCATATATTTTCTAAAAATGATAAAATAAATCCTACTGTTAATATTGGCATAATTAAGAATAATAGATTAAGAAGAATGAAGTAACAATAACCTATGACATCTTTTAAAATAATTTGAGATAATAGATCTAATTCTTGACCCATTCCTGCACATTTGATTGCGTAAAAGAAAGAAGCAAGTATTCTAGTATAGATATTTTTATAATGCCCTTCTAATGGAAATATTAAAATACTAATCATTAGTATTCCTATTAGAAGTGCATAAAAGATATTATTTTTCATTTTTCTTTGTTTCTTAAATTTGACATAATAGATGATAATACCTATTAATAATATTATGATTGAACTAATGAACGCTATTAGCATAAAATTTCCCTCTTTCTTTTAATTCTTTTAAAGTATATAGTTTTATTTCATAATAAGTATCACTTTCTTTTAAAATGATTTTCCCATCTTTATAATCATATAATTTTGGAATTCTTGCGATAATTTCGTAATTTTTATTTAGTAGATATCCATCTTTATTTCCTATTATTAGATGTTCCTGCTTTTTTGTTTTTCCTACATATCTTTCTATATAATTGATTCCTTCTATTGTTTTGATTTTTTTCTTATTTTTTGTATTATAAATATCTAATTTATTTGTTATATAACTAACATAGATGTTTTCTTTATCTTTTGAATAAACAATATTAGATATTAGATTTTCTTTTTCTAATTGATATTCTTTTATTATTTGTTCTTTTTCTTTACTTTTTAAAGATTCTTCTTCTATTTTTTTATACGATATTTCCTTTTTATCGGGATTAGTTATTTGAGAATAGATAATAATTCGATTACTATTATTTTGATAAGTAACGATACCTACTTTGGAATTTTTATATTGTTCATAATAAGAACCATTAAAATTAAATAATCCTGTATAAATAATATTATTATCTACATTATTTAAACCATTATTATCACTATAGATGACATGAACATTTCCACCCGTAGTAAATACATAGTATTCTTCTTTTCCTACTATTCCAAAGGAATTAATAACTTTACTTTCTATGGAGAAGGCTGCTTTTTCCTCTCCTGTATTATAATCTAATAGATAAGAAGTTCCAAAAGCTGATGCAAGAATACTACTATTATTGATTGCTACATCTGATGGAGACGTTTTTTCATATTCCTTTTGAAATAAGATTGTTCCATTCTGATAGTTATAATTAGTGATTATCATTGTTGTAGTGAAATTATCTTTTCTGCTAGAAAGGAATATTAGATTATCTTTATCTATTATCATTTTTTTTATTAGATTTGCTCGAATCATCTTTGAAGCAATCATCTGATTATTAGATAATTGATAAGTAGATAATTCTATCTCATTATTCTTTTTTGAAGTATAAATTAGATATTCTTCTTTTTCATCAAATAGAATATTTTCAGTTAATTCTGTATCATATCTTTCTATAACGAATTTTTCTTGATAGATATCTGTATCATAAATAACTATTTTATTTTTTGATAGGATTACTAAGTATTTTCCTGAATCACTCGTAGTAATTTTCATGATATTTTGACTATCGGTTATTTTATTTATTTCTTTTCCTTTTAAATTTTTAATAATAATCTCTTCATTCTTATTTTGATAAGCATATCCTTTTTTTTCAATAAAAGTATACTTGTTTTTCCAGTTTGATAAGTTAATGTCTTCTATTTCTTCTATTTTTTGTCTATTTTCTAAATTCCATAGGATTAGTTTTTGAGAATTATCTAAAGATAATAGATGTGTCTTTTCTAGATTTACTTGGATATCTTCTACTACTCCTGTTGTATTTAATTGAAATAGGGAATGATATTGATTTGTTGGGTAATATACGCCTAAGCTTTCAGTTAGTTCGTAAATTCCTTTGGCTGTTGTTGGCATTTTATTCTTATGATAACTTGTCAGAGATTGATAGGCTTTTTCAATTGCTCCTTCTCTATCGTCATTTTCTCTTAATTCACTGGATTGTTCTGCTAAAGTCATTGCTTGATCATATTTTAATTTTTCTGAAGATAGGAAAATATTAATGAATAAGATTGCGCTATAGATTGCAAATATAGTTGCGGCTAGTGAAATGATTTTAAATGTTTTTATCTTTTTCTGTAGTTTTCTTTCTTCATTTCTTCTTTTGATATCTTCATAATCTAAGTTATACATAGGAGCAATTATTCTAACGATTTCTTCTTTTATTTTTTTATAGACTTCTTTTTTGCTATTTCCTCTTACATCCATAGCAAGTGGTTCACAGGCAACTCTTTGTATTTCTTTCTTTCCTTTTTTTGTTTCTACTATTTTTTCATCATAGAATACTTCTTCTGGAAAAGAATCTTTTGGTTCTCCTTCTACTAACACACATAGAATACTTCTTTTTCCATATAGTTTGATATATGTTTCTATTTCTTTTTTACACCAAATAGATTCTTTTAATCTAGGAGAACATATAATAATTAGAAAACGTGATTCTTTTAATGCTTCATAGATTGGATCTTCTAAATTAGGAGATAAAGGTAATTCTTCCTGATCACGAAACAACCTTCTTTGATTATCTTGAATATGATATTTTTCCATTACAGGTTTTGGTAATTGATAAGTTTCTATTAAACGATGGAGATTTTCTGCAACATATTTATCTAAATCTGTATGTCTGTAACTAATAAAAGCATCATATTTAAAAGTTTTCTTTTTCATAGGGAATCCCCCTTTCTTGGCTATATTATACCAAATATAAATTGAATGATAATTCCTGATAGGAAACAGATGATGAGTCCTAAAATTTCTCCTATTAAAAATCCTTTGAAATGAAATCGGTAATTATGATATTCCTCTATCATATCTTCACTACCTTTTAAGATAAAATATTTATCGTGACAAAACCAAATAATATCTAAAACAACTAAATCATATAGATTAACAATTGTCCATAATAAGAATCCATATAAGAAAGCATCTTGAAATGTTTCATATCCATTTACATATTTTAGGAGAATACTTAATAGGCTTAAAAATAGAATACTAGCAATTATTTTCGCAAAAATCTTATTTGTTTCTTTTGGTATTTCCTCTTTATAGTAATCTTGACTTTTTATTCTTTCTTGTATTTTAGGAGGATAATTATATAAAGTTTTAATTGGATTTCTAGAGATGATATAAACTATTACGGTAAATACTATACATAAAATAATACTTTCTATTAAAATTATCATAAAATCTTCCTTTCTACTTTATTTGATAGATTGCTTCTAAATTATATTCTTGTTCAGGATTTTCTTCTTCATAAATTGTTCTTTCAAAAGATATTTGATTTTTCATAAGACATAATTCTAAAAAATAGAGAAAGATTCCGATATCAATCTGATTATAATAAATGACTCTATCTTTTGGCATAATACCTCTTTTTCCTACTTTTCGATATCGATAGACTTTTAATTCATTCTCATTTTCTTCAACTACCCAAGGTTGAGTATTACAGGCACTTGGCGCAAATCTTACAATATTCGCAATCTCTAAATATTTTGTACCTCTCCATATTTCAGCAATTTCTTTTCGTTTACTTTTGAACATATCTTTTCTAAATTTTAAGGGAGAATCTACTTTAGCAATTGCGATCATAATAACAAAATCTAAGTCTTCTTCTCGTCCTTCTTTTATTTTCCCAATACCAAACCATAAAGTACCAATATTTTTAGATACTAAATATAGATCTAATTGTTCTCCTAAATAACCAATATTTTGTAAGTAATTTTCTTTCTTTTCTGAATAGAAAAGAATCCCATATTCTTGACCTCTTTTACAAGTAGTAGAATCTTTATCAATTCTAATTTTCACTTTGATATTATCTATTAATGGAGTCAATGTTTTAATATATTCTTCTATATCTTTTAACTCTTCTTCAGATATTTTCTCATTTCCAATATTTCTGAATAAGTGAAAAGATTTTCTTTTAAATATCATTTGATAATCTTCTAAATTCATCCTATTCCTTCTTCCTTTTTCTAAGTATATCATAATTTTTAAGACCTAAATGATTTTTCTCTATTTTTTCAATCGACTAATATATGATATAATACTAATTGGAAGGAACACCTAGTAATAGGTATCTACAATGGGATGAAGTATATTATTTCAATAGTTGTGTAGATGGCTTTAATATATATAGTCCTGTCTATTTCGATTTCATCGAATATCAATTTTTTTCCTTCCTTTAAAGGTGATTTTATGTTTTTAGATAAATTAAAAGATGATGAGTTATGGTTTTCTTATTATCAGTCTAAGATAGAACAAGACTTTATTTCTGATAAAGAAAAAAAAGAATTAGAAGATTTTGTTCTTAACAAGAAATATCAATCAATTGTAAATCTTCTCTATCATCATAAGTATCATTTTTCAATTCCCCAAAAACATTATATTAATAAAAATCATGGTTCTAAGAAAAGAATAGTCTATACTTATACCAAAGAAGAAATGCAAGTATTGAAGTTTATTGCTTATCTTTTGTATGAGTATGATTATTTATTTTCTAAGAATTTATATTCTTTTCGTAAAGTAATTGGAGTAAGAGATGCCGTAAAAAGTATTACTTATACAAAGAATATTCAAAATATGGTTGGATATAAAGTAGATATTAAGAATTATTTTAATAGTATTTCAAAAGATATCTTATTAAAAAATCTACAAAAGGATATTCTTGATCAAGACTTATATTCTATTATTTCTGATGTAATAGGAAATGATTATGTTTTCTTTCAAGACTCCATTATAAAAGAACAAAAAGGAGTGATTGCAGGGAATCCAATTTCTGCTTTTTTAGCTAATTATTATTTAAGAGAAATAGATGAATATTTTTGGAAAGAAAAAGTATTTTATATTCGTTATGCAGATGATATTCTCATCTTTTCTAATTCCGAGGAAGAAAGAGAAAAGTATCGAAAGAAACTGTATTCTTTTCTTCAAAAATATCATCTAGATATTAATCCTAAGAAAGAGCATTATTATGAAAAAGGAGAAAAATTTGAATTCTTAGGTTTTTCTTTTTCTGGTAAAGAAGTAGATATTTCTCATAATACCCTTTACAAGATTAAAGGGAAAATTAGAAGAAGTATGAGGGGATATCGTAGATGGATGTTGAAGAATGGAGTGGATTCTTTCGTTACAATTAAAGCGATTAATCGAAAGTATCAGAAAAAGTTTTTTGGTAATGATAATTCTGAACTTTCTTGGAGATATTGGTATTTTCCAACCATTACTACGAGTAAGAGTTTAAAATTGATTGATCAATATTTTCAAGAAGAAGTTCGATATATGATTACAGGTAAACATAATAAGAAAAACTATCAGTTGGTACCCTATTCTGTATTAAAAGATTGTCATTATCGTTCTTTAGTTCATGAATTTTATCTATATAAAAACATCACTCATAATAAGTGATGCTTTTTAATGTTTTACATGAAATACTAAATGCATATAGGTATTATCTGGATCAATAATAATGTATTCGTTTCCTTTTTCATATCTGACATCCGTCATTTTCTGATATCCATTTTCGATTACTTTATTACGATATTCATTGATTTTTTCAATTGTTGATTCCTCATAATCAATCGTACATCTATGATATTTATCAATGTTTTTAGTATTGATATCTCTTATTGTTCCTTCAAATGCTGGAAAATGAGAATAATCACTTGGTATCGTTTTAGGAGTTTTAACTGTTGTATTTTGTTTTATCTCATCTCCTAGACCATTTACTGATTTTTCTATATCTTTTCCGACTTTTGATAGTTCTTCCCCAATTCCACTATCTTTAATTGTTTTTACTAAGTTATCAAATAATCCCATCCGTATCATTTCCTTTCTTTGTTTTATTATAACATACTTTTCTTGTTATTCAACTATTATTCCATATTCTTTTCTTCTGTTTTTAAAAAGCTAAAAATGCCCAGAATTCCTATAAAGATAACAGCACTATAGGTACTAAAACACTATACGATTCCAAAAATAGTTTTTGGGACACTTGCACTACCTACGACTCCTATAAACATGAAAAGTAAAGCAAAGAGAGAAAGTATTCCTAGAACTCTATAATTGCTTTTAAAAGAACCATTTGATAATTTCTTTTTCATGATTCTTTTCCACTTTCTTCTACTTTGTAACCACATTCACATTCGATAATTCCTTCTTCCAATTGTCTTCCACATTCTTTACAAAACTTAGTATGATTTTGCATGGAAGGAGTAATTGATGTCATCGTATCCATCATTGAAATTCCTTCTTGTATTACTTCTTCTTGTTCCTTATTCTCTTCTTTTATTAAAAGATTTATTTTTTCTCTTAATTCATTGTATATTTTCATTTCTTCTTCTGTCATATAGATTCTAACAGAGAAGGTTACAGATTTTTTTTCAAAAGTTAATGTCATCGTACAACTTGGAGCATCATAGGCAAATAATGAATTATCAACTGGTACTTCGCTCCAGGCTCTAAAATTATTATCGATTAAAATCTTTTTTATTTCTTTTGCGTTTTCTTCTTCTACGCGATATATCTTCTTTATTCTTGGTCCGTGATGCCAATCTTGATTTACTATGATGAATTGATTCTTTGTAAATGATAATTCTATGTTATTGTAAGAACCCATCATTCCTCCTGAAACACAAAATGATACGGATAATAAATCTCCTAAATCTAATTTTCTCCCTTTTAATTCTTCTAGTGATACTTCTAATCCATGATGAGGATAAAATCCATTCTGTAGATAATTACCCATTATTCCTTTTATTTCTGGATTGTTTTGATTCTTTGAATCATCTTCTTTTTTTTCTACTTCTCCGGTTAAGTAATTGTAACCACAATAACATATATCTTTTTTTTCTCTTACACTTCCACAATTTGGACAAAATTTCATATAAACACCAACTTATTTTTTTATTTCTATTTCATGATTTCTATGGATTCCAATATTAACACAAAAAAGAGACATACAGGCATATGAAATGGAATAACACCTAAACCAACAATTACTTTTCCTGTAGGGATGATAAAACCAAATAAGATAGATAAAATTACTCCTACTATCATTATAACAGAATACGGATTTTTGAAATTAATATGTTTTATTATGGTAATAATACTTATCGTATAAAAAATAGGATTAATATAATCAAGTAAACCTAATGGAACCGAAAATTTAGTAAAATTATTATTCTTCATTTGAAACCTCTTTTCTATTAAATAATAAAAAAAATACAATTCTATTTAAGATAATTTTTTAAATATTCTTCTAGTTCTTCTTTATTTTGAAATATCTTTTCAAAAATATTATATAGGGAATCCGTTCCCTCATATTCCCCAATAGCAAAACATTTCTTTTCCATACCATATGCAATTCCTGCTTCAATATGACCAGACTTACCAGCAGGTAAAACTAATAAGAAATTTTTAGATGCTTTTTCAGCTTCTAAATCCTCATGAAATATTTTTAATACCACATCACTTTTTAATTCTAAAGTTTCAAATACTCGCATATTATCTTCTACACTTTTGTTCTGATTACCATAACTATTTATCGTATCTTCATTTTTTAAAAAGCAGTAATAAGAAATATTATACTTATCAAAAATATCACATATTTCTAGTATTTTTTCTTTATTTCTTGTTTTTCCTGCTACAAAGAAATCATATTTCTCATTCATATTATCATCTCCTATTCCTATTATATCATATATTAATCCTATCAATGTAGTCTTACTATAAAAAGAGATAATATTTATAAATGAAAAGATTAGAAAATGATTAATCTTCTAATCTTTTTTTCAATAATTTTACGTTCAAGTATCGATACACTCTCCACATGGGTAGACCGTGGGTCTTTGCATTCCTAAAACCAATAGTTTACCAACCTTGTCTGTTGGTTTTTGACATGTCATTTTACTACAAATATCTCTTATATTATAGCATAAAAAAAGAGAATTATTGGTTCTCTTTGTTAAAACGTATATTTAAAAATTATGAGTTATTATTATATACTAATTCTAATGTTTTTGGTTTATGATTTTTTGATGATTGTAAAATACAAATTTCCTTTTCGCAAAATAATATTGGGCTTGCATCTTCAACACTTTTAACACCATATGATTCTGCTTTTCTTGATACAATTTCGT
>CADBSF010000079.1 GCA_902797265.1 uncultured Erysipelotrichaceae bacterium | reverse complement strand
AGTATTTGCATTGGTATATTATTAGAACGATTTAGATATGCTTTCATTTGTTTTAATAAGTCATCGTAAGAATAAAATTTAAGGTATGAGTAAAACCTTTGTTGATCATTTCTATGACTTCTTTCAACTTTACCATTGTGTCTTGGTGTTCTAGGTTTAATTAATTTATGATTTATTTCTAATTCTTTACATAAAATATCTAATGGATGTATTCTTTTAGTGTTAGAAGTATGTGTAAACTCAGAACCATTATCAGTTTGAATAATTTGAGGCTTATATCCAAAATAAACAATAGCTCTTTTAACAAAATCTATAGTTGAATAAATGGATTGTTCTTTGTAAGGATAAATAAATCTTTCACGAGAAGCTTCATCAATAACAGTGTATTGATAAAATTTTTCGCCATCATTACCAACGTAACAATCCTTGGGAACATATTTGACATCCATTTGCCATTTAATACCAATCATTTTAGGAGTATCATATTTTTTTGGAGTATATTTTTCATGTTTTTGTTTATTGACATTCAAATTCATTTTTCTTATTACTCTAAATAAAGAACAAGCATGTCTAGAATAACCTTTTTCAGTTCTTAATTTTCCATAAAGTTCAGGTAGAGTGATTGTAGGATTTCTCCTTAGATAATCTTTAATCCATTTAAGTTCTTCATCGGTATGAGCATTAGGGTGTTTAGAAAGAGGTCTATGAGATTTGTCAATTAAGGATTCTTTAGAACCATCAAATTTTTTCTTCCATCTAAGAAGAGAAGACTTTGATATATGATATCTTCTACAAACTGTTTTTAAAGGGTAACCTTTCAAATATAATTGAACAGCATAAAATTTTGTGTTCAAATCATGTGGATAATAACGTATGTTTTGTGATATAGTATTCATAGCAAAAAGTCCTTTCGATATATATTTTTTTTGTTTCAATTAATATTTTATCGGATTTTTTGCTTTTTTTGTATATTAGTGGTGTCACATCAATTGTAACTCAACAGTTAACTTAACATATCCAGACTGTTTCTTTATTGATTGTCTTTCTTTTTTATGATATAATAAATAAGGTTGGAGTGTGTCGTATGAGTAGTAGTGGAAGAAGAAAAAAGTCATTTAAAAGAATTCTAAAACATAAAGCGTTTCGTATGAGAAATATATTTAGTATTTTATGTCTTGTTTTATACTTGATTTTTATGTATTTTTTAATCAATTTAAAAATATTACCAGGATTCTATGTATTCATATTAGGATTTGTTTTATTGATTATTAATATCAGTTCTATTCTTTTTATCAATGCCCATAGAAAAAAATATTTAAAGGTTATGGGTGGTATCATCATGGGTGTATGTTTCATTTTTGATTTAGTAGGTTTGTATTATATTGTTAATACTAGTAACTATTTAGATGAAAAGTTTTCACAAGCAAATTCTTATTATAAGAATACTTACTATGTCTTATCTTTAAAAGATAATTATTATTCTGAAAATGATGTAGATGGATTTATAGGAACCTATCAAGAAACAGCAAACTTAACAGAAGCTATGAAAAAGTTATCATCTAAATTTTCTATCAAAGAAAAAGCTTATACTGACTTAGAGGTTTTATTCTCTGATCTTACTAATAGAACAATATCATTTATTTTAGTAGATAGTGCAACCTATGAAATATTTTTCTCATTAAATAATGTATATCATAAAGCAGATTATTCAATTGTTTATGACTTTGATGTATTTACAAAAAGAGAAGAAGTAGATAGTGAATTAAAAGATTCTTATCAATTATTAATAGGTGGTAAAGATACTTTTGGTATTATGGATTTTAATGTATTATTATCCATCGACTATAAAACGAAAGAAATATTAATTACTAATATTCCAAATTATTATTATTTTGAAGTAGATAATAAACAAGGTAGAAAAGATATTCTTCAATATATGAGTTTATATGGAGAAGAAACAGAAAGAAAATCAATTGAAAATTTATTAGATACTACAATTGACTATTCTCTTATCTTTGATTCTAAAAGTTTAGTATCATTAGTAGATTATTTAGGTGGTATAACTTATTGTAGTAATTATAAATTTACAACGACTCATTCGTTATCAGTTAATACATTTGAAGATGGTAAAAAATTCTAAGTAAGAAAAGGATGTCAAAATATTAATGGAAAACAAGCTCTCGCAATCGCCAGAGAAAATCAATCTTTTTCTAATGGTGATCAGTTACGACAAGAAAATTGTTTACAAATATTACAAGCAATTATTCGTGAAGCATTTATGGCAAAGAATTTAGCACATTATAATGAAACTTTAAATTCTTTTACTGCATTTTTTGATACAAATATTCCAAAGAATGTATTCCTATCTATGATACGAGAAATATTATTAAATGGAAAGAAATGGGAAACAACATCAGTGTCATTAACTGGTAATTATGGAATTGACAAAGTTCATTTAACAAATTTAACAACAGAAGTGATTTATCCTAATGAAACGAGTTTAAAAGAAGTGAAAGCTTTAATGAAACAAATATTAGAATAGAGTGGAAATCGAAAGATTTCCTTTTCTTATAAAAAAGAACTTGATAAAAGATAGGTTTTGTGATAGATTATATATGTAGTTGATATGGCCTGTTGGTGAAGAGGCTTAACACATTACCCTCTCAAGGTAACATTCACGGATTCGAATTCCGTACAGGCTACCATTTT
>CADBSF010000078.1 GCA_902797265.1 uncultured Erysipelotrichaceae bacterium | reverse complement strand
TTAAGAAAGATATTGAAGCAACAGACTTACCAGGAGAAGCAACCACTCTAAATCTAAACTTCCAAATCAATTATGTACAAGCAGATGATACAGCAACTCCAGTAATACATCCATTTACAGGAATAAAATATGGAGCATATCCATATAATAATCGATTAACATTAAATAGTTCAGTGCCATCAAATGCCATATTGCATTTAAATGTATATGATGCCTTAGCAGATTGGTCAAACGAATATGTAATGAATCACTATGATGAACCATTCTATTTAAAACATGTAATAGAAAATGACATAGTAAAGCAAAGTTATGTAGGATTTGAAGTCTTTGAAAGATTGGCAAACAATAATCCAGAAATGACTGCGGGATTATATGAATTAAGAGGTGGAGTAGATGAAACATCTTTAGGTGATGGTAATCAACCAATCTTTATTCAAAATGCAAAAACAATCTATGATGCATATGGAACAAAATGTGAAGAAAATCCTTATACAACAATTCCATCTTCTAGCTTTTCTTGTAATGTCTACGGGCTTCGTGTTGGTGCTTTATCGAATGGCAACGTTTTTGCAATTTCTATAGATAGCGATGGCTGTCATGTATATGATACAGGTATTTCCTATTGTAGTTGGTAAACTTGTGACATTCTAGATTTTCTTTTAAAGTATTAATAAAGTAGAATTATCTATTTTATATTTGAAAAAACTATGATTTTAATTAATAAAGCGAAAAAAGAAATAGGATATTTTATTGTATTTCTTTTTTTCTATTGCTATAATTAAATTAAGTATTTACTAAATTGAGAGGATTTGTTATGTTTAAGAAAATGATTATAATTGGGGTTATTGTACTTATTATATTAATACTTGTCGTTTTATTATTATTTAGAAAGAAGAATGGAGAAAATCAAATGTTAGAATCATTGAAAGAATTGTCTTATGAAAAATCTGATGGAAGAAGTATGTATGGAAGAGTCAGTTATCATATATTATGTGATGATTCCTGTATCTTAGAAAGTAACTTAGATGGTTATCATGAAGAGGATATTATGAAATCAGAAGTTGATTCCGATACTCTAGAAGAAATTCTTTCTGTATTAAATCAATATCATGTATCTAGTTGGGATGGTTTTAATAAAGTAGATAAAACTGTATTAGATGGTTCTAATTTTACTTTTAAAGTTGTTACGAAAGAAGGAAAAAGAGTTTATGCTACTGGTTATATGAAATATCCTAAAAATTATCGAGAAGTAATTAATGAACTTACTAAGATATTTGATCGGATTAATCAAATTCATTTTAAAAAATTATTTGAGATGGAACCTTATCATATGATTTCTTTAGAAAATATTGAAAAAATTAAAATTGATGAGGTTAGAGAAAGTGGAATAGAAACAAAAGAAATTACAGAAGAAGAGGAAATTAAAAAAATATTTGAAAAGTTTCAAAATATGGAAATTGGTATCACTTGCAGAATTGAAGTAGATGATTATTCTACTATCTATCATTTTATTTTAAAAGATAATCAAGATATTAAAGTAGAAGATAACTATTATAGTATGGTAATCGATGGAAAACATTATTACTATAGAGAAAGGAATTAACTATGAAAAGATATAAAAAATTAACTTTATTACATTCTAATGATTTACATGGAGATTTTTTTAGTGAAGAGAACGGGGAACAAACGATAGGAGGAGCTTCAAGATTATCAGGATATGTTAGCAAAGTAAGAGAAGAAGAAGATAATGTTATTTATGCAATAGCAGGAGATATGTTCCGTGGAAATGTGATTGATGCAGAATACAAAGGAATTTCTACAATTGAAATTATGAATATGATTTCTCCTGATGTTGTGACAATTGGAAATCATGAAACAGATTATGGACTTAGTCATTTATTATTTCTTGAAAAATGTGCAAGATTTCCTATTATTAATGCTAATTTGTTTATTAAGACTAATAAATCTCGTTTATTTAAGCCTTATCATATTATTGAAATTGATGGGATGAAAATCTTATTTATTGGAATTGTTACAGAAAGTGTTCTTGCAAATACAAAGAATGAAGGTTTAATTGGAACATTTGTTGATATTAATGAAGCTTGCGAAGAAGTGGGAAGAATTTGTAATACTTATAATGCAATAGATATTGATTATACGGTTTTACTTACTCATATTGGATATGAAGAGGATAAGAAACTTGCGAGTATGTTAGATCCGGCTTGGGGAGTTGATGTTATTATTGGAGGACATTCTCATACCTTCATTGAAAAACCAGAAGTGATTAATGATATTTTAATTGTACAAGCTGGAGTTGGAACCGATCAGATCGGTAGATTTGATTTAGAGATAGATACACAAAATAATTGTACTCATAAATGGAAATGGGAATGTATTTCTATTAATGATAAAACATGTCCAAGAGATTTAAAACTAGAAGAATTAATTAATACTTATAAAGGAGAAACCGATTTAAAATATGGTAGAGTAATTACTCGATTAAATCGTGAATTAACTCATCCTGATCGTTATCGTGAAACGGAACTTGGAGATTTGTTTGCAGATATTTTGAAACAATCATTAGCTCTTGATATTATGTTATTGGGATCTGGTTCGATTCGTTTAGAAAAAATGGGACCTATTGTAACAGTACAAGACTTAATGGAAGTATTCCCTTATGATGATTCTATTCATATGGTAAAAGTTACAGGAGAACAATTAAAAAGAATGTTACTTTATATGTTAAGAGACGAAGCATTTCAAGGAGAACATACAGAGTTTTATCAATTATCAGAAGGATTACATGTTACCTATAATGGTAAAATGAAAAAGATAGAAGAATTTACATTTGAAGGAAGAGATATTAAGAATGAAGATGTTTTCAAATTAGGATTACAGAAATTTCATTTTAATAACGTAGAAGAAGGCTTTGGTATTTCTTTAAAAGAGTTAGAAAAAAATGATAAGAGTAAGATTGTCGCAACTAGTTGTAGAGATGTATTAGAAGAATATTTATCAAATAATCAGCACTTAGATAGTATAGTAGAAGAGAATCAAAGACTTATATTAAAAAATATAAAATAGAATACAATAGAAGAAATGGAATGTTTCTTCTATTTTTCTTTTCATTTCATAAAATATACTATATAATAGTTTTAGAAGGTGGGTTTATGCTGTTTGATTTTTGTTATAACGTACTTCTATTCTTTATTTTTTCAGTAGTAGGATACATTATTGAAATAAGTCATATTAGTATCAAACAAAAGAAATTTGTATGGAGTAGAGGATATTTACTAGGACCATACTTACCAATTTTTGGAATTGGTGGGTGGTTAATGGTATATTTCTTAAGTAAATACCAAAATGATATTGTTGCGATATTTGTTTTTTCGATGATTATTTGTTGTTTATTAGAATATATTACTTCCTTCTTAATGGAAAAATTATTTAAATTAAGATGGTGGGATTATTCCAATCGTAGATTTAATATTAATGGTAGAATTTGTTTAGAAAATGGTATTCTATTTGGATTTGTAGGAGTATGGGTATTATTTTGCTTAAATCCAGTAGTTGCGAATTTTATCTATGATTTAGATAATTCTCTAATTTACTTTTTTGGTATCTTTGTATTTATTATTATGTTACTAGATTTAATTGTTTCAACAGTTTCTATCCTAAAATTAAAAATAGATACAAGTTTGTATACGAATCAAGATGCAACAAGTAGAGTAAAAAAAGAGATTATTGAATCATTAAGTAAATATATGTTTTATTATAAAAGATTATTTGTAGCTTTTCCGGATATTATGAAAAGTAAAACAATGAGAATTATTAGAAATAATGTAGAAAGTGTAAAAGAAAAGAAAAAATGATTTGTTTTTTTCTTTTTTCTTTGATAATTTGATATATTATAAATGGAGGGAAGTTATGAATTATAAATATAAAGAAGATATCAAAAAAAATATATTTAGAGGATATGATGTTAGAGGAATCTATCCTACAGAATTAGATGAAGATACTTGTTATACTTTTGGCATGGGATTTGGTACTCATATATTAAAAGAAGGATTTCATCAATGTGTTGTTGGTCATGATAATCGATTATCTTCTCCTAGTCTATATCAAGCTCTTATTACCGGTATTTTATCTACGGGAGTAGATGTAATCTCTTTGGGGTTATGTACAACTCCTATGTATTATTATGCATGTATTTATTTGAATATACCAAGTGGAGTTATGGTTACTGCTAGTCATAATCCAAAAGATGATAACGGTTTAAAATTTGCTTTTAATGAAAGTGGTAATTGTAAGGGAGTAGAAATACAAGATTTTTTACAAGAACTATTAGAAGGTAATTTTGTAAAAGGAGAAGGACAAGTTAAGGAATATGATATCTTTCCTGCATATAAAAAATTATTTGTTGAGGGATTACATTTTGGAGATAGAAGGTTAAAAGTAGTAATTGATCCTGCTAATGGAGCAACTTCTAATTTTTGCAGAGAAATCTATCAAGAATTTCCAATGGATTTTATCATTATTAATGAAGAGAATGATGGTAATTTTCCAAATCATCATCCAGATCCTTGTGTCGAAGAAAATCTTACTCAATTGAAAGAAAAAGTATTAAGTACAGGTGCTGATATTGGAATCTCTTTTGATGGAGATGGAGATCGATTAGGAGTTGTTACTGCTCATGGTAAATTTCTTCCTACTGATATTTATATGATAGTAATTATTAGAGATATTATTCATAAAGTATCTAATAAAAAATTCTTATATGATGTTAAATGCTCAAAAACTTTATCAGATGAAATTGAACGTTTAGGAGGAGAAGGAATTTGTTATCGAACAGGAAATTCTTATACAAAAGCAAAAGTAAGAGATGATGATTTACCATTTGGTGGGGAATTATCAGGACATGTATATTTTAGAGATAGATGGCCTGGATTTGATAGTGGAATGTATGCTGGACTTCGTGTATTAGAAATTCTTTCTCATACGGAAAAATCTTTAGAAGAATTATTAGAAGGAATCAATCATTATTATTCAACAGATGAAATTAAAATTACTTCTAGTGATGATAAAAAATTTCAAGTAATTGAAAAAGTAAAAGAATATGTAGAGAGTAACAATTATCCCTATAATGGAATTGATGGAGTAAGAGTGAATTATCCAGATGGTTGGGCACTTATTCGATGTTCTAATACAGGACCTAATATTACATTAAGGTTTGAAGCTTCTAGTGAAGAAAAATTACAAGAATATCAAAAAGAATATATGGATTTAGTTCAACAATTAAATCAGTAATTATTTAATAATCATAGATTATATCTTTACAACAAAATAAATAATAATAAGGCAGCATCTTCATGATGTTGTTTTTCTTTACAGTTAAATTTTTCTAAAAAGCAATTATTTTCTATGATTTATGATATGATAATTTTTGTATGATAGAGATGGTGATAAGATGGCAATTAGTGAAGTAGAATATTTAAAAGAAAAGAAAATTTTAAATAAAGTAGAAAATTTATTAGATTCTCGAGTAGAAGAATTAGGAAAAGAAGTTTTAGAAGGAGAAGAAGACTTAATTGAATTCAAAAAAATGATGTGGGAGAATGCAAATAATTTTGATGATGCTGAAACTTCTCAAGTGAAAAATATGACTAGTTTAGAAGAAGATAAAATGATTCAAAAACAAAAATATTTTAAGAGACTAAAGGGAATTCAAGAAAAACCTTATTTTGCTAGTATTGTTTTTAAAGATGAAGATGGTTCCTTATTCAATATTTATATGGCTTTAACTTATCTAAAAGATGATAATAGTAATAATATTCTATATGATTGGAGAAGTCCAATCTGTAGTTTGTTTTATGACTATGAAGTAGGTCCTTGTAGTTATAGTGCTCCAGGAGGAATCTATTCAGGAGAATTAAAAAGAAAAAGACAATATAAAATAGAAAATAGAGAATTAGTAGGAGTATTTGATAACTCCTTAAATATTGATGATGAAGTATTGCAAGAAGTACTATCAAGAGAATCTTCTGAAAAAATGAAGAATGTTGTTAATACAATTCAACAAGAACAAAATAAAGTAATTCGAAACTTAGAAGATAATCATTTAATTGTTCAAGGAATAGCAGGTTCAGGAAAAACAACAGTTGCCTTACATCGAATAGCATTTTTACTATATCGAATTAAAAATTTATCCAGTAATCATGTCTTAATATTTTCTCCTAATCATATTTTTACGGAATATATATCCGATGTATTACCATCTTTAGGAGAAACTAATACCTTACAAACAACCTTTGCAGATTACTTAGAAACTTTTATTACTGAATATAAAAAAGTAGAATCTTTCACTGACTTTGTATCTCGTTATTATTCCTATAAAGAAAAAAATCCAGAATTAGTAGAATATAAACAAAGTGATAAAATTATTGATGATATGGATGCTTTTGTTGAATCTTATATCAGTAATTGTCAATTTATATCTTCTTTTAAAGAAGATAAACATTTAATTAATAAAGATGATTTAAATGAAATGTTACAGGAAAAGTATAATCGTTTTCCTTTATTTGAAAGAGTTAATGAAATATGTGAAAGAATCTGTTCTAATAACTATAAAGGAAGTTTAAAGAAAAAGAAAATCTATTTAAAATTACTTTATGAAAATAGTAATTTTAAACATGATATGAAAGAAATATTAAAAGAATTCTACAAAAGTGAATATTTTAGATTTCCTTATTCAGAAATAGATATAAAGAAAGATTTAAATAAAGATACATTAGCTTATGAAGATAGTTTAATACTTGCTTATTTAAAAGGATGTTTAGAAGGATTCTTATATGAAGGAGTTATTAAACAAGTGATTATTGATGAAGCTCAAGATTATAATAGACTTCAATATATTATTATTAATCATATTTTTAAAAAAGCTGATTTTACAATATTAGGAGATATTAATCAAAATATAAATCCTTATTATCATTATGAATCATTAGAAGATTTAAGTAATCTATTTAAAGGAGATGTAAAATACTTAGAATTATTAAAGACTTATCGTTCTTCTCCAGAAATTATTGATTATACGAATAAAATATTAAATTTAAATCATGTAAATGCCATTAGAAAAAGTAGTAATAAACCAGTCATTATTCGAAAAGGAGTAGAAGATTTAAAAACGAGAATAATTGAAGATATTAATTATCTAGTGAGTACTTATAAGAGTATGGCTTTTATTACAAAAGATAATAAAGAAGCAGAAGAGATTTATCAATTAATTAAAGATGATGTAAAGATAAGTTTAGTGGATCAAGATACAAAGAGTTTTTATAAAGAATGTATTATTATTCCAGCTTATGTATCAAAAGGATTAGAATTTGATAGTGTAATTATCTATAATAATAGGAAGAATTCTTATAGGAAGAATGAAAGAAACTTATTATATGTTGCTTGTACGAGATGTCAACATGAATTAATTATTTATAATTAGTTTACTATAATTGTTCAGATTTTTTGTATAATCTTAAAAATCTATGTTTCATTTTTAGATTTCTTATGATAAAATTAGTATGGAGATGATTTTTGTGAATAATAAAGGGATTACATTAGTGGAATTATTAGCTGTTATTTCTATTCTTGGTATATTGACATTAGTTGGGACAGGTGCTTATTTAAAGTACAAAACAGATTCAGTTGATAAGGGACTTGAAGCATTAAAGAAAAGTTCTTTAAATGCTGCAGAGAATTATTTTTATGATCATAATGTTACTACTGTTACTTTAGAGACTTTAGTAAATCAAGGATATTTAGAAAATAGAAATGATCCTTTTGGACGTGGTCTACAATGCGGAGGATCTGTTACTAAGACTTCAACTAGTACAAATAGTGATCCAGGAACATTAGAGACTAACGAATATAAAGTTAGACTAGATTGTCATAATGGAAGTAGATGTTGGAAATTTCCAGGAGAGACAAAAATAAGTTGTTAATTTAGTAATAATCATTTCTATCGCTAATAAGATATAATATGTGCTGTTATCTTCTACAAATATACTTATGAAAGCAGGGTGTTTTATGAGACTAATAAAAAATTTATTGACAAAGCTTTTTAAACAAAAAAAGGATAATGAGCCATGGCTTAAATTTTATTCTAGAGAAGAAAGAAGTATTGAGTTTACGGATAAATCTATTTATCACTATATGATAGATGAAGTAGGAGAAGATAAGGATTTTATTGCACTTAATTATTTTGGAAATCGTATTAGTTATAATGAATTTTTTGATAATATTAATGTATGTGCACGAGCTCTTAGAAGTTTTGGAGTAAAAGAAGGAGATATTGTCACGATTTGTCTTCCAAATATGCCAGAAGCTATTTATGCTTTCTATGCATGTAATAAAATTGGAGCTATTAGTGATATGGTTCATCCTTTGAGTAGCCCACAACAAATTTCTTTTTATTTAAAAGAAAATAAGAGTCGTTTTTTGTTTTTAGTTGATTTTGATTATGAAAAGTATAAAGATGTATTAGAAGATACTTTAGTTTATAAAACAATTTTAGTCACACCAAAATTAAGTATGCCTTTAGGATTAAGTGTTGGCTATACATTAACAAGAAGTATTCGTACCAAAAGACCTGGTTTTCGTGATAGAGATTTTATGTCTTGGAAAGATTTTATGTCAAAGGGTCTTACTTATAATAAAGATTTTAGTGCTGATGTAAAAAAAGATGATATAGCATTAATTCTACATAGTGGTGGTACGACAGGTACTCCAAAAGGCATTATGATTTCTAACTATAGTTTTAATGCTTTATCTCAACAATCAGCTGTTAATGTTATTGATGTTAGACCCAAAGATAAGATTGTTACGATATTACCAATCTTTCATGGATTTGGTTTAGGTGTTTGTGTTCATACTCCTTTATGTTTAAGAGTTGAGACTATCTTAATGCCAGAATATGATGCCAATCGTTTTTATAAGATATGGAAATATGATAAGCCAAATGTTATTTTAGGAGTTCCTACGTTGTGGGAAGGTATGATGAGTAATAAAAAATTTGATGACGTTGATATGAGTCAATTAAAATATATTGTTAGTGGAGGAGATTATTTATCAATTCCTGCTGAAGTTCGTATTAATGAGTTTTTACATAAACATGGAGCACATGTTAATATTGCGAAAGGTTATGGTATGACAGAATCAGTTGCCGCAACATGTTATACTTTCCCTGGTACGAATGAACCTGGTAGTATTGGAATTCCTATGGTAGGAAATTCTTATAAGATTTGTAATCCCGATACTTTGGAAGAATTAGAAATAGGGGAAGAAGGAGAAATCTGTGTTCATGGTCCTACTTTAATGGCAGGATATTTGAATAATGAAGAAGAAACAAATCAAATATTAAAGAAGCATAAAGATGGTAAGATATGGCTTCATACAGGAGATATTGGATACATTTCTTCCAATGGAGTAGTTTATTATACCCAAAGATTAAAACGAATGATTATTGTATCTGGATTTAATGTTTATCCAAGTATGATTGAAGAAGTATTAGAATCCCATCCAGCTGTCAAAAAGTCTTGTGTTATTGGAATTCCTCATCCATATAAAATGCATGTTCCAAAAGCGTTTCTTATCTTAAAGGATGGTTATAAGGAAACAAATAAATTGAAAAAGGAATTAAAAGATATGTGTTTAGATAAATTATCTGTCTTTTCTGTACCAAAAGAATTTGAAGTACGAAAAGATTTTCCTAAAACTTTATTTAGTAAAGTGGATTATAAAAAATTAGAAGAAGAGAGTATTAAATCTAAGAAAAAATAAAATGAAAAAAACCAAGTTATTTGGTTTCTTCAATTTCAAAGAAGAAGGTTGTTCCTTGTTCTTTTTTTGTCTTTACTCCGTACTTAAATTGATGAGTTTCTAATATTGTTTTTACAATATTAAGACCTAATCCTGTACCAATTAAATTTCGTTTATGTTTCTTTTTATTTTTATAATATCTATCCCAGATATAAGGAATATCTTCTTCCTGAATTCCTTTCCCAGTATCTTTTATTTCTACTAAGACTGTATCTTTTTTCTCTTCTATTTTGATTTCTACTGTGTTATCTTCTCCAGTATAATTAATAGCGTTGTTAATTAAATTATAAATGACTTGTTCTATTTTCTTTTTATCGGCATAAACAATAATCTCTTCTTTGTTATGATAAAAGATAAATTGATAATTATCAGTTTCTTGATATAATTGATATCTTTTTAAAATATCTTCTGTTAATTTAATGATATCAAAATCTTCTTTTTCTAACGTATCCATATTTGATTGCATCTTCGATAAATCTAAGATATCATTTACAAGAATTGTTAATCTATCAGTTTCTTGAATAATCGTATCAATATCTTGTCTTTGCTTTTCTTTATCATTGGAATGAAGATCTATACTCATTTCTGCATAGGCTTTAATCATTGTTAGAGGAGTTTTTAAATCATGTGAAACATTTGCCATTAAGTCTCTTCTTAATTCATCCGTTTTACTTAATTCATCTTTTACGTAATTTAATGTATTTTCTAATTCAACAATTTCTTCAATATTCGATTCTTCTTCTATATTATTATAATTACCAGTTGCAATCTTTTTTGCTTCTTTACTAATCTCTTTAATTGGTTTTGAAATATGATTAGAAATAAAATAGGCTAGAATGTAAGAAAATATTAATGTAAAAAGAGTAATTACGATTAATTGTTTTTTTATAAGAGAAATAATATCTTTTGTTGGTTCTAAAGAAGTATTTAAAAAAGCATAATTACTATTATCTAGTTTTACTCCATAAACTAAAGTTTTACTTTTATATTTTGAATGAACAATTTCATATGTTTCTTCTGTTTTATTATTACTAATAAAATCAAATTTATAATTATTGGTTTGATCTGTATCGGAGATACATCCTTTTCCAAAATATCTTGAAGAGTATAATACTTCAAAATTTTTATTAGCTATTTCTACACAAATACTTTTATCTAAAGCTATTTCATTTATCTCATCAGCAGTTTGATTCTTCTTTATTTTTTCTACTACTGCTTTAATATCATTTATTTTTTGATCCTTATAAAAACTATTAAAGAAAATAAATTGAAATAACCATAGAATTCCTAATATAACAATTGAAAATAATAGGAAGTATTTTAATATGGTAAAATTGATACTATTCTTCTTCTTCCACATATTTATATCCAAATCCTCTTACTGTTATAATATGATCTCTATATTCTCCTAAATTATTTCGTAACATCTTGATATGAGTATCAACGGTTCTATCATCGCCAAAAAAATCATAACCCCAAACATTTGATAATAATTGTTCTCTCGAAATAGCTATATTTTTATTTTTGATTAGATAAACTAAAATATCATATTCTTTTGGTGTAATATTTAATTGTTTATTATTAATTTTTACTGTATGAGATAAAGTATTTACTTCTAATGTTTTCGTTTTATAAGTACTAGGAATTTCTTTATTGGTTCTATTTATAATTGCTTTGATCCTAGCCATTAATTCTTTTGGTGAAAATGGTTTTGTTAAATAATCATCAATTCCTAAATCAAATCCTGATAATTTATCATATTCTTCTTTTCTAGCAGATAATACAATCGTTGGAACTTTCTTTTCCTGTGGTAATTCTTTTAATAATGTATATCCATCCATTTTAGGCATCATAATATCTAATACCATCAAATCATAATGATTTTCTTTTAATAGTTCTAATGCTTCCATTCCTGTAGTTGCCTCATCTACCTCATAATCAGCTTCCTTACAATATTCTTTGATAACAGTTCTAATTAACTCTTCATCATCAACAATTAATATTTTCATAGTTTACCTCCTAACTAAGATGTATTATACAGGATTATTTTGTAATTTGTGTGAAATATTTATAAATTGTTTATGTGCTTTTTCACTTTTATTCCTAAGTAAGTAGTTGTTAAGAGAATATTAATAATGATAGTTAGGATTAAGGAATATAAACCGATTTTTAAATTTGAAAGAAAATAAAGAAACATCGATCTAGTGAAAGCACTTAGTAAAGATATTTTTAAATTATCCTTTGTTTTTCCAAAAGCATCAAGAGTAATACTTAAAGGATATTGTAGATTTTGAATTATCATGATGGGAGCTAGATACTTTAAATAGGGGATTCCTTCTTGGGTATGGTAAATGGTTTCTAATAATAAGGAAGGTACTAAAAGAAGAATGATTATCGCCATCGTTGATATTACTAATGATGAGAGTATTGCCAAGGTGAGAGATTTTGTAATTGTTTTTTTATTCTTATTTTTATATTCTTTTGATAGAATTGGTAGTAATGCTTGAGAGATAGCTGCAACGGGATAAGAAGATAATAATACGAGAGGAATAATATATCCAGATAAGATACCATATTCTTTTAGAATAAAGGATCGAGAATATCCAACATTTAATAAACTAGTTGTTAAGATAATAGGTTCAAAGAAATAAGCAATACTACTAATAATTCTAGAAGAAGTAGAAGGAATCCCAATTTTCAAATTTTCTCTTACATAGATTTTATTAGGAAGAAAATCTTCTTTTTTAAAAGAAATTTTCTTTGGCAAGAATAATAATAATATCAAAGTAGAGGATAACTCGCTGATAATATTAATTCCTACTAAATAGGCAACAGTAATAGGAAGTCCTAAAGGGAGAATTTTATCAAGTGTAAAAAGAATAATAATTAGTCTTACCAAGTCTTCTGTAATATTAGAAAGAACATGAGGAATCATTTTATTCTTACCAAAAAAATAGCTTCTACAAATACTTGATATTGAAGTAAAAGGAATTACAAAAGCAATTACTAAAATACTATAATAAGTATTTTTATTATGTAGAAGATGATTACTAATAATAGGAGAAATGAAAATGATAATTCCAATCAAAAAAATATTGATGATGAGCAAGATAGGAAAGATAGAGAAATATAATTTCTTGTTATTTCTTGTGTCTTCTGATACTAATTTAGAAAGACTTAGAGGAAAACCAAATTGGGAGATATTCATAAATAATAAAAGAGTAGGTAAAATGAGCATATAAAGACCTAAACCTTCAGACCCTATTTTTCTCGCAATCGTTATTTTGATTATCATTCCCAAAATTTTTGTAAGAAGTCCTCCAACTAATAAAATAATAGAAGATGTTATAAATGTTTTTTTCATAATAAAATATATGATTTTTGATAGAAAAATATTTCCTTATTTTTTTTCTTATGTTATGATGAAAAAGAAGGTTGTAAAAGCAATTGTAAATGATAAAATAAAAACAAATAAATATTAGTTTTGATTGTATTTATATGATAAAATAAATAAGAGGTGAAGTATATGAGTAGTATTTTTGAATTATTAACTTCAAAAGAAGCCATTATTATATATATTTTTATTATTACATCCAGTTTTTTATGTTTTATTATTTATTTAGTTGAGAAGAATAATAAAAAAGCAAGATTAAGACATAATACTAGAGAATTAAATAAATTAGTAGAAGAGATACAAGAGGAGTATCCTATAGAGGATAATTCTGTCCTTTATGAGGAACCTATTCTTGTTGAAATGAAATCAGAAGAAGCTAGTAATGTAGAAGAATTATTAGAAAGTACTAGAGAAATGGAAAAGATTAAAATTGATTTAGAAAAGGAAGAAAATAATTCAGATCAATTAGAATATAATGAACCAGTTATTATTGAACCTTTAGATGATATTGTTTATGAAGTAGAAGAGGAAGTTGGAGAAGAATTAGAATATACTTCTATCGAACCAGATCAGGCAACTGCTCAGTTAGAATTACAGAAATTAACAGAAGTATTAAAAGAACAAGAAGAGGCAGAAAACAATCAAAAAGATGCAATTAGCTATTATGAAGAAATGCAAGAGGAAACAGCTATTATTAGTTTAGATGAATTATTAAAAAGAGGAAAAGAACTATATGAATCAAATGAAGTTACACAATATAAAGATGAAGGAAATGAACCAATCAGTTTACAAGAATTAGAAAAAACAGGTACAATTCCACTTGTAGTAGATGGTACTTTCCAATTACAAGAAGTTGTTCCAGCTGAAGATGTAAAAGAAATAGAGGAAGAAAGAAAAAAAGTAACTTTATATGACTTTAATACAGCTCCAGTTAAAAAAGAAGAAATAAAAGAAGTGAAAGAAGTAAAAAGATTTAAAAGTAGTCCAATTATTTCTCCAATTTATGGAATTGAAAGAGAAAATGATAATAGTATGCAACTAGAAAATACAGCTGATTATGAGAAATTGGATGCTGAGATTAGAAGAACTAATGAATTTATTATGACTTTGAAAGAATTACAAAATAATATTAATATTAAATAAAAAATTGATTTAAAAAATGTTAATTCAAAAAAGGAAGGTAATTATTATGAATGGAAGGCTTAGAAATAAGAGATATCATCTAATCATTTTTGTTTTATTGCTATTTATAAGTATAGGATACGCAGTTCTTTCTAGTACTGTTAATATTCAAGGTGTTAGTAAAATTAGAAATGCCAATTGGGATATTCACTTTGAAAATATTGCAGTGAATGATGACAGTGTTCCTATTGTTGCGGCAAATGATGATAGAGCCGCTAAAATTCATGATGATGATAATCGAAAAGTTAGTTTTGCTATCACCTTGGACAAACCAGGTGATTTTTATGAATTTACAGTAGATGCCGTTAATGATGGTACCATTGATGCTATGGTTGATACCGTTGTATCTAACTTAAACGGAGAACCAATTACAGAATTACCAAGTTATTTGAATTATACGGTATTGTTAACAAGTGGAAATGAAATATTACCAAATCATTTATTGGCAAGTGATACTAGAGAAACTTATATTGTTAGAGTAGAATATAAACGAGATATTGGAAACGATGAAGTGGTAGGAGAAGAAGTTACTTTAAATTTTGATTTTACCGTTAATTTTAAACAAGCTGATGATAGTGCTGTAGAATTAATTCCTTATCAAGTTGTTCATAAATATGAAAATTTAGATGGTACTTATCAAGATGTTATTGAAAATTTAAAAGGAGTTGCAGGTTCTCCTGTTACTCCAGCAGTTAAACCAAAGACTGGATTTGTATCTCCAAATACACAAACTGTTGATGTTTCAGGAGATGGATCTACTGTTGTTACTTATGAATATCGAAGAGCTACTTATCATTTTAGTATAATAGATAGAACTTATATTGATGCTGACTCAACAGATGATGGAGATTATCTATATGAAACAGAAATTACCGTAAAAGCACGAGCTCGAGATGGATATACTTTTAAATGGAATGATAATAATACCGCTTATGAAAGAACAATATCACTTACTAGTGACTTAACATTAACTCCAATTTATACTGCTGGAGATAATACAACTTATACCGTTAAACATTATTTGATGGATTTAGATGGAGTACATTATACTTTAAAAGAAGAAAATACACATAGTGGAACTACAAATACGGATGTTACTCCAGATGTAAATACTTATACAGGATTTGAATCTCCTGCTACACAAACAGTTCCAATTAGTGGTAGTGGAGATACGGTTGTTGAATATTATTATAAGAGATTAAAATATCAATTAACATTAACAGATTCTGAATATATTGAAACAACTACACCAACAGGTAAGTATTATTATAAGAGTCCTATTACTTTAAAAGCTAAAACTAAAGATAATTATACGTTTGAAAAATGGACCAATAATAATACAAATAGTGAAATATCATTTGAATTAACAGATGATGTTACTATTGGACCACTTTATTTAGTAAATAGTTATGAAATAAGTTTTAATGCAAATGGTGGGCAATGTTCTACAACTTCTATTTCAGTTGATAGAGGAGAAAGTATAGGAGAATTACCTAACGCAACCAATACTGGTTATTATCTAGATGGATGGTATACAGATATTTCATCAGGAGTTAAAATTGATAGTAGTTTTGTACCTGATCAAGATATTGAAGTATTTGCTAGATGGAAAAAATCTGTTCAATCATTAGATATTACGAATTCAAGCATTGAAATTCGTGCTGGTGATGAAGAAACTATTAATATTACGAATTCATCTTCTATAGAAGAAACTTATACATTTGCATCAAATGATTCTTCTATTGCTACTGTTGATTCTACTGGTAAGGTTGTTGGAATTTTAGAAGGAAATACAACGATTACTATTACCGGAGATTCTTCTCATCAAGTAAGAACAATTGATGTAATTGTTTCTTCTACCACTGTTATTACTGATTATGTAGTAAGCTTTAATGCAAATGGTGGAAGTGTTAATCCTGTTAGTAAATTAATTCCAATTGGAAATAGTATAGGAAGTTTACCTGTACCTGATAGAGATACTTATGAATTTGTTGGATGGTATACTTCTTTAACGGATGGTATTCAATTAGATGAGAATTTTGTTCCTGAAAGTGATATTGAGATATTTGCTAAATGGAATAAGATTATTTGTAAGATGGCAACAACTCTACATCAAGATGAGTGTACAAGAACTTCTAAGGGTTGCTACAGTGCTGGTTTTTATCCAGGAGGAGCAATGCAAACAAGCACGATTACTTTTGGTAAGGTATCATCAGGTACTTTTGAAATTGGAAATGCTTATAATTGTGATATAAATGATGATGGAGTTTATAGTGATGATGTTGAACGTTTCTATTATATAGGTGCTAGTGGGGATAATGCAGTTTTGTCGTTCTACTCTAACTTTGAAGGAGAGAATGGAGTATTAACTGATCATAATTTCAATTATAGTACTGCACTAGAAATGTTACCTACTACTGAACAATGGCCTGGTATTAATGTTTCTTTTGATGGAAAAGCGGCAAGATTTCCTTATTTAAATGAAATTGAATCTGTTTTTGGTATAACTGCTGGAAATTCTATTAATGGAGAACTTAATAAAAGCTTTTTCATGTTTGAAAATTCCAGATTTATAGATGAGACTAATGGAAGAAGTGGCTTTTGGATTAAATATGCAGATAGTTATTATAGAGTTCATGCTGTAGATCTTCTTATTGGAATTGTTGGGTCAACTAGTTTAAATGTTGCAAGACCAATTATAGAAGTAGGATTTCCTTATATTGATAATCATGTTGATTCTGAAAATTTAGTTACAGTAACTTTTAATAGTATGGGTGGAAATTCAATACAACCAATAAGTGTCTATAAAAATACTAGAATAGAGACTTTACCAGAACCTACTAAACAAAATTTTGTCTTTGATGGATGGTACACAGATAGTAATTATTCTACAGTTTTTAATTCTGATTCGATTGTTTCTAGTGATATTACTGTCTATGCTAAATGGAATCATATTAATGGTGTTGCTTCAATTAATGGAGTTGGTTATACTTCATTAACAAACGCTATTAAAGCTGCATCTACAGAAGAAGCAACAACAATTACTTTATTACAGAGTTTAACTGGTACATCTGTGACTTTCCCAGCTGATAAGAGCATTATTTTCGATTTAAATGGTTATTCTCTATCTAATGATTCTAGTGGAGTTATTGTTAATAAAGGTATTCTTGAAATTAAGAATGGAATAATTAATACTTCTTCTGGTACTGGTGCCATAAACAATGAAGAGAATGCTAATATAACGGTTAATGGTGTAGAAATTAATGCTACAGGTTCTAAACAAGCTTTATATAATAATGGAGGAACTGTTGTTATTAAAGGTAATTCATTACTAACTTCAATTTCAACTAACAGAGCTACTCTTCATAATTTGAAAAATGGTTCTATTACTATTTTAAGTGGCACAGTTATATCTCAAAATCAAGAAGCTGTAAAAAATGAGTCTGGTACTTTGTTTATTGGGAATAATGATGGAATTTTAAATGAAAGCATTCCAACTATTCAAGGATATACTTATGCCGTTACTGGTCTTGGATATTCTTTCTATGATGGAATCTTGAAAGGTATATCAGCTGCTGTAGAAAATGAAGGTGTCATTACGAAAGATGTAGGTTATGAATTTGTTCATGATACGGAAGTTATTGATTCTAATACTTATAATACTTTATATTTAAATGAAGTAGCTGGTAAATATCGTGTTATCTTTAATCCTAATGGTGGAGAGGTAGATATTACTAATAAATTAATAGATCAAGGTAATCCTATTGGTGTTCTACCTATTCCTACAAAAGGAGTTTATACTTTTGATGGCTGGTATACTGGTCTTACGGATGGTGTAATAATTGATGAGAATGTTATACCAACTTCAAATGTCACTTATTATGCTAGATGGAAGTATGAGGGTTCTGCTTCAGTTGTTCATGATATGGTAAATGATCCGATGAAAGTATATTATGAAAATATTTCTACTTGGAAGAATAATGAATCTAGTTTTGAGACTTCAATGAAAAATAATTTTAATTCTTATGGATGTAAGTGTAAGGATAATACTTGTATCTCTCAAGGAAATGTTCTTTGTGATAGACCTGTTGCTTATGATACTTATTTAGAAGAACCTTTAAATGTTTACTCTTATGATACAGATACTAATATGGTTGGAAATCAAGTTCTTTATACAAATTCTGATAATGGAATTATTTATAATATGATTCCTGGAATGACTTATTATTTTGAACAACAAAGTAATACAGATATTCATGGTTTAGTTACTGCTCAGGGAGAAAGAAGACTTATTACTATTGATGGAGTTCAAAATGTAAGAGATTTGGGAGGATTAGAAGTTGATAGTAATCATGATGGAGAAACAGATGGTGTCTTAAAATATGGTAAGTTATTTAGAGGAGAGAAATTATCTAATAACCAATCTTCTGTTACTGATTTAGAAAACTTAGGAATTACAGAAGAAGTTGATTTAAGAAAAGAATCAGAAAGATTAAGTGGAGAAGTAAAATTCAGTAACTTTAAGCAGCGTGAGTTAATACATTATCAAATTGATAGAAATCATTATATTACAAATTATAATAAGACTAGGAGTGTTGTTACAGAAGTTATGCAAGATGTAATTAATGGAGAAAATATTTATTTCCATTGTAGAATTGGTGCTGATAGAACAGGTACTCTTGCTTATATCTTAGAAGGTTTATTACAAGTTAAAGATGAAGAAAGATTACAGGACTATGAATTGACATTCTTCTCTGGACTTGTTAATAGACATCGTTATTATTCAACAGATCCTACTTCTTCTGTCAGTAAAACTGAAAAATTCATGTATATGTATAACTTTATGACTACTTCTAATGATATTTATAACTGGTATATGGAAGGAAGCACAAATGTTAGTGCTGATAACCAGTTAATCGCTGATTTTAGAACAGCTATGATTGATGCAGTATAATGAAATTTTGGAAGGATAAAAATCCTTCCTTTTTTATTTGTTTTTTTTAAAAAATTAATTGATTATTCATTTCCTTTTTGTTATAATCACTATAGAGTAATATATAGAGAGGTAATTGTATGAATTTAAGAGTAAAGAATCAAAATTATAAATTTATTATTTTAGCTCTTCTATTAGTTGGAATTACAGTTGGATATGCTGTTCTTTCTTCTAGTAGTAGTATTAATGGTCTTAGTAAAATAAGAAATGCAGAATGGGATATTCATTTTGAGAATGTTGTGGTTAGTGATAATAGTGTACCGATTGTTGTTGCTAATAACGATAAGGCAGCCACTATAGATAGTGAAGATACGACAAAAGTAAGTTTTGCTATTACTTTGGATAAACCAGGAGATTTTTATGAATTCACAGTTGATGCTATAAATGATGGCTCTATGGATGCGATGGTTGAAACGGTTGTCTCTAAAATGAATAATGAAGTAATTGATGAATTACCAAACTATTTAAATTATTCGGTTACTTATATAAATGGAACTCCTATTACTGCTAATCATTTGTTGGCAGCAAATACTAGTGAAACCTATAAAGTAAGAGTAGAATACAACAAAGATATTGAAAATGATGAAGTAGTAGGAGAGGAAATAAGTTTAAATTTTGATTTCACAGTGAATTATCGACAAGCAACTGATGGTGCTGTTGGACTAGTAAATTATCAAGTAGTTCATCGATATGAAACTTTAGAAAATACATATGAAGAAGAAACAGAGAATCTTAGAGGAGAAGGAGGAACTTCTGTTACACCTGCTTTAAGAGGAAGAACAGGATTTGTTTCCCCTGAGACACAAACGGAAGAAATTAATCCAGATGGATCAACTGTTTTCACTTACACTTATACGAGAAATATCTATCATTTTAGTATAACAGATAGAACTTATGTTGATGCTAACTCTAGTCCAGATGATGATTATAAATATGGAACAGAATTATATGTAAAAGCCCAAGAAAGAGAAGGTTTCAACTTTAGATGGAGTGATAATGATACTAATTATGAAAGAACCATTACTTTAACTGGAGATTTAACGTTAACTACGATTTATTCAAATAATACCTATGTTGTTACGTTAAATGCTGGGGATGGTTCTGTTAGTCCAGCAACAATCGATGTTCAAATTGGTAGTGCAATTGGTGATATACCAGCACCAAGTTATCCAGGTTATTACTTAGAAGGATGGTTTACTTCTCAATCTGGTGATGTAGAAGTTACTTCATCTTATATTCCAACTGGAGATATGGAAATTTTTGCTAGATGGAAGAAATCAATAGAGTCAGCAACTATTACGAATAGTAGTATTAGCATTGCTGTTGGTGAAGAAGAAGCCATTGTAATAAGTAATGCTAACGAAATAGAAGAGGAATATTCCTTCAGCTCTTTAGATGATACCGTTGCTTCTGTTACTAGTCAAGGTGTAGTAACTGGTGAGGCTGTTGGAAATACAACCATTACGATTACAGGAAATAGTTCTGGTGCTACTAAGACTGTTAGTGTTGAAATATCAGCTCCTTTAGTTACAGAGTACACCATTACACTAAATGCTAACGGAGGACAAGTGGATCCTTCAGAACTTCATGTTAATGTTGGATCTCCTATTGGAAATATCCCAACTCCACAAAGAGATAATTATACTTTTGCTGGATGGTATACAGGATATAGTACAGGAATTGAAGTGGATGGTACTTACATTCCGCAAAGTAATATGGATTTGATTGCTAGATGGGATAAAATTATATGTGTAAGAGCTACTAATCTTCATACTGAAGAATGTACAAGAACGAGTGATGGATGCTATAGCGTAGGTTATAGAGCAAATGGTGCTATGGGTACTTCTACTATTACATATGGTAAGATTCCTTTGGGAAGTTTTAGTGTTGGAAATGCTTATAATTGTGATTTAAATGATGATGGAATTTATCGTGATGATACAGAAAGATTTTATTACTTAGGTGCTAGTGGAGATAATGCTGTATTGATATTCTATTCTAATTTTGAAGGAGAAGATGGTATTGCAATTACAAATAACTTCAATTATAGTACCGCATTAACAAAGTTACCTACTACTACTCAATGGAATGGTTTAAATGTTTCATTTGATAATGATAGAGCAGCAAGATTTGCTAATCCTTCTGAGATTGAAGCAGCTTGTAATGTAACAGTTGGAACTGCAACCGTTGGTGAATTAGATAACTGTATATTCTTATTTGAAAACTCCAGATTTAGTAGTACTAGTACAGGTAGAACAGCGTTTTGGTTAACTTATACAAATTCTAAGTATTATAGAATTATGAATGATAAAAGAGATGTTACAATTGTTCAATCAACAAGTAAAAATGTTGTAAGGCCTGTTATTGAGGTTGGTGTTAACTATATTGATAATACAGTTGATGCAAATTCTATCGCAAGAGTAACATTTGAAACTTTAGGTGGAGAATATGTTGCCCCTATTGAAGTTGTTAAGAATACAGCAATTGGAACCCTTCCAACTACTACTTTAGCAGAATATACTTTTGGTGGATGGTTTACAGATACTAGTTATTCAACAGAAATTACTGCTTCAACAATTATTACTAATAATATGAAAGTATATGCAAAATGGAATGGACTTGAAGGAGTAGCTGTTATGAATGGTGTTGGTTATTCTACTTTAGCTTCTGCAATTTCCAATGCACCATCTACTAATACTACAATTCGTTTATTAGAGGATGTAGAAGAATCAGTAAGTATTCCATCTTCTAAGAATATCATTTTAAATTTAGAAAATCATTCCATTACTTCTACTTCTGGAGCCGCTATTACAAATCAGGGTACTCTTGAACTTAAAAATGGTACGATTAATTGTGATACTTCCACTGGAGCCATTAATAATGAAAGTAATGGTGATTTAAAAATAAGTGATTTAAATATTTATGCAACAGGTTCTAAACAAGCTATTTATAATAATGGTGGGACTTTAGAAATAAATGGTAATGGTACCTTGAGTGCTGTTGCATCTGATAAAGCAACTGTTCATAATTTAGCAAATGGTTCTGTAACGATATTAGGTGGTACTATTATTTCATCGAATTATGAAGCAGTTAAGAATGAATCTGGTACGTTAGTAATTGGTTCAGATGATGGAATCAATGATTCTGATACACCAGTTATTCAAGGAAGAACTTATGGAGTTAATGGTGTTGCTTATTCCTTCTATGACGGAATCATAAAAGGTGTTACTGCAGCTGTTCAAGATGAAAGTCTTATTACAAAAGATATAGGCTCTGACTTTGTTCATGATACAGAAACTATCAATTCTTTAACTTATCATACTTTGTATTTAAATATGTTAGTCAATAAATATCGTATTATTTATGATCCAAATGGAGGAGAGTTAGAAACTACTTCTTATGCTATTGATGCTGGTGATCCTTTAGGAGAATTACCAGTTCCAACAAAGGGAGTTTATACATTTGATGGCTGGTATACTGGTCTAACTGATGGAATTCGTGTTGATGAGACAGTAGTTCCAACGGCTAGTGTAACTTATTATGCTAGATGGAGATATATTGCGAATGATTCACCTGTTGCTTTTGATATGGTTAATGATCCAATGAAAGTTTATTATCAAAATATTAGTACATGGAAAAATGATGAAACCAATTTCCAAACGGTTATGAAAAACAATTTTGATAATTATAATTGTCAGTGTACTGATAATACTTGTACTTCTGCAGGAACGGTATTATGTGATAAGCCAAAAGCCTATGATACTCATTTACAAGAACCTCTTAATGTGTACTTATATGATACTGTAAATAGTACAAAAGGTACTCAAGTTTTCTATACCAAATCTGAAAATGGAATCATTTATAATATGATTCCTGGAGTAACTTATTATTGGGAGACAGTATCTGATACTTCAGTTTACGGTTTAGTTACTCCATCAGGAGAAAGAAGATTATTAAGTATTGATGGAGTGAGAAATCTTAGAGATTTAGGTGGTTTGGAAGTAGATAGTAATAATGATGGTATAACAGATGGTGTCTTAAAATATGGTAGATTAATTAGAGGAGAAAAATTAGGTACGAATCAAGCTGCTATTCCTATTTTAGAAAGTTTGGGAATTACTGAAGAACTTGAATTAAGAAATACATCAGAAATTGCTTCTAATGAAGCTAAATTTACAAATTATAAACATAGAGAAATTAAACACTATCAAATTGATAGAGAACATTATCTATCTAATTATAATCTAATAAGAGGTGTTCTTGTTGAAGTAATGCAAGATGTTATTGATGGAGAAAACATTTATTTCCATTGTAGAATTGGTGCTGATAGAACAGGAACACTTGCCTATATTTTGGAAGGTTTATTACAAGTAAAAGATGAAGAAAGATTACAAGATTATGAAATGACATTCTTCTTTGGACTTATCAATCGACACCGTTATTTCTCAACTGATCCAACATCTTCCGTTAGTAAAACTGAGAAATTTGTATATATGCATAACTTTATGGTTACTGCTAATGATATTTATAATTGGTTTATGGAAGGTAGTACAGATGTAGATGCTGATAATCAATTGATTGCTAACTTTAGAACGGCTATGATTACAGCTGTATAAATAATAGAATAGGATGATGAAAAACAACACTTTATTGTGTTGTTTTTTTGTTAAATAAAGTAACTTTTTTATAATATATGTATTTTTTTATTTATTTTTTTTTAATTAATGATAAAATATATTTATAAGGTATAAAGGTGATTGTATGAAAAAGAAAGCCAAAAATATTTTAGGTTTTACCTTAACAGAATTATTAGTCGCAATTGTCATTTTAGGAATTATTACTGCTT
>CADBSF010000077.1 GCA_902797265.1 uncultured Erysipelotrichaceae bacterium | reverse complement strand
TTGATAAATTACATAAATAATATTTCAAAAAATAAAAATATATGGTATTATTATTTTAGTGATTAGTTGTTTATCAACTATTCCTAAAGTTTCGGATATACTATTTGTCCGTAAATATAGTCAAGGGACTTTTGCTCATCCAGATATTGCTTTTGAATTTGCAAGTTGGCTTTCTCCTGAATTTAAACTTTATTTAATTACTGAGTTTGAAAGATTGAAGAAAAATGAAGCATATCAAAATAAAATTGATTGGCATGCTAATAGAATATTAGCTAAAGTTAGTTAAGCAATTCATACTGATGCTATTAAAAGTGTAATAGTTCCTACTTTAACTGAAAAACAAAAAGAATTTGAACAAGAAAAAGCAAAAATTTTAGTAGAATAATAAAGAAGTAATCAGACAAAAAGATTACTTTTTTTGATGAAATAATGACAAAAAAAGTGTAATATTTTTTATAAAAATGTAAATAATAGTAAAGAGAATTACGAATTCTTGTACAAAGAAAGAAAGATGTGATAATATAATTATAGAAAAGTAGAGAGATTATAGTAAAGAGAGGAAGATGTTTATGTTATGTACAAAATGTGGAACCTTACTAAAGGAAAATGAAAAAACATGTCCAATATGTGGTGCCATAAATAATAATGTTCAACCACCAAAATCAGTTGAACAACCTGTTCCTGTAGTGGAACCAGTAAAACCAGTAGAAGAAAAAGTAAATACGGTTATTGATCCGGTGAAAACAGTACCACAAGATGATATATTTGATAATACATTAGTACAACAACCAGTTTTTGCAACTCCAAATGATGGATATATTTCAAGAGCAGGAAGAGAACCAATCTATGGTTCAAATTATCCTGAGCAAGGAGTTCAAAATATGGGAGCAAATAGTTTTAATTCACAAGCTCCAACCATTAATCCAGATGAAGTTGCAAAAGCAACAAGAATGCAAGAACCAACAGAAAAAAGACCAACTGCCTATGAAACAATAGGTGAAGAAGAAGTAAAAGAAATTTCAGCAAGTGTGGTAAAAGCTGCTTCTCCAACAGAAGAAAAAGAAAAGAAAAAAGGTGGAAGTGGAAAAGTACTAATATTCTTAATTATCATTGTAGGATTAGTAGTAGCTGGATTTATTATTACTAAGAATTTATTCCCAGAAAAAGAAAAAATCAATCCAACTCCAACTTCTACACCAGAACCTACAGTAGCTCCTATTGAAGATCCAACGATTGCTAATTACGGAGGATATTCATTTAAAATACCAGAAGGATTTACGAAAAAAGAAGATTCTACTTATGGAGTTATCTTTAGTAATGATACGATAGCTTATAGTGTTAAAATTGATTATACGAATACTTATGCTACTTATAAAGAAGAATTGGCAAAAATTTATTTTGATCAAGCAGATTCTTTGGAAGTAACTTATGAAACTACTACTTATTTAATATTACAAGAAAAAGATGAAACTACTAATACAAGAGCATTACACTATGTATACAAAGCAACTGATGATATCTCATTTATAGGAGTAATTATCCGTAAAGATAAAGAACCAGGACAAATGGATGATTTAAAAGTATTAACAGAATTATTAAATGGTTCAGAAGCTTATGAAAAGAATTTAAAACCTGGAAATAAATATGATAGTGGAATTGGTGGAATTATTACTTTACCAACAAATTATGCATCATCATTTATTTTTGAAGAATCAACTACAGAAGAAACTCCTTCTGTAACAGAAACTCCAACAGTAACAGAAACTACAACTGAGTAGTTTCTTTTTTTTTTCGAAAAACACTTTTCCTTTTTCCCTTTTTGTTATAAAATAATAATTGGTATTGCCCCATAGCCAAGCGGTAAGGCAGTGGACTCTGACTCCATCACGCGTTAGTTCGAATCTAACTGGGGCAGCCATTATTTATTAATTAGAAAAAGAGGGATTCATATGACAGAAGAAGAAAGAAAAGAACTTGCTGAATTAATATTTCCAAATATTACAAAAACAAGAGATTACTATGAAGAAAAATATCCAGAAAGAAATTTAGAAGAAGGAGCTATGGTAACTAGATTTGGTCCAAGTCCTACTGGATTTGTTCACATGGGTAGTTTATTTGGTTCTTTTTGTGATAGTGTATTTGCAAAACAAAGTAATGGAGTATTCTTTTTAAGAATAGAAGATACTGATCAAAAAAGAAGTGTAGAAAATGGAATAGAAGGTATTTTTAATGACTTAGATGCTTTTGAAATTATTCCTGATGAATCAACTAGAGTAGGAGGAGCTTATGGTCCCTATATTCAAAGTGAAAGAACAGAGATTTATCAAACCTATGTAAAAGATTTAATGATACAAGGATATGCTTATCCATGCTTTATGAAAGAAGAAGAAATCGCAGCTATTAGAGAAGAACAAGAAATCAATAAAACAAAATTAGGTATTTATGGAGTTTATGCAGTAGATAGAGATTTATCATTAGAAGAAATAAAAGAAAAATTAGCTAATCAGGAAGAATATGTTATTCGTTTAAAATCTCCTGGAAATGCTAAAAACGAAGTAGAAATCAATGACTGTGTAAAAGGTAAAATTAAATTCCCTGAAAATGATATGGATATTGTATTATTAAAAAAAGATGGAACACCAACTTATCATTTAGCTCATGTAATTGATGATCATTTAATGCATACAACACACGTTATTCGAGGAGATGAATGGGTTTCATCTATTCCTTTACATGTTCAATTATTTCAAATATTAGGATTTCAAATGCCAGAATATGTTCATACAGCTGCAATTACTAAAAAAGAAGATGGAGCAATTAGAAAATTATCAAAAAGAAAAGATCCAGAAGCAAAAGTATCTTATTATGATGAAGTAGGAATTCCTATTGATGCTGTTAAACTATATTTAGCAACGATTCTAAATTCAAATTTTGAAGAATGGTACTTACAAAATCCAGATAAGACGATTAATGACTTTACTTTTACATTTGATAAAATGGCAATAGGAGGAACCTTATTTGATTTAGATAAATTAAATAATATATCAAAAACTTATTTTTCTAGAAAAAAAGCAGAAGATGTTTTCCAAGAAACATTATCTTGGGCAGTAAAGCATGATTCTGAATATGCAGAAATATTAAAAAATAATCAAGAAGATATGATAAAGTTCTTAAATATCGAAAAAGATGGAGATCGTCCTAGAAAAGATATTGCAAAATATTCAGATGTAAAAGAAGAATTTTCTTATGCAATTGATTCTATGTTCAAAGAAGAACATTATCAAAAGAATGAAAGTCAAAAAGAATATGATACTTCTTTAATAAAAGAATATATTAATGATATATTAGACTTAGAAGTAGATAATGATACTTGGTTTTCTACCATAAAAGAATTTGCTAGTAATCATGGATATGCAAGTAGTCCAAAAGAGTATAAAAATAATCCAGAAAACTATAAAGGTCATGTAGGAGATATCTGTGAAGCAATTCGAGTTATGATAACAGGAAGATTAAAATCTCCAGACTTATTTAGTATAATGAAAATACTAGGAAAAGATAGAATTCTAGAAAGAATAGAATTATATGAAAATAGATAACACATAAAAAATGTGTTATTTTCTTGACATAGAATGTAAATAGAAGGAAGATTATTTGAAAAAGGTATCTTCCCTCTATGTAAAATCTAGTATAATAAGTATATATAATAAATTTGATGATAGATTTATTGTTGATTTAAGAATAAAACAATGATATAATGTATACGTTTGATAAGAGGAGTGAGAAAATGGAAGAAATAGATTTAAAAGAGTTGCTTGATTATTTTAAAAGTAAATTAATATGGATTATTATTTCCTTAATATTTGTTATAGGAGTAGGAAATGTTTATACCATATTAACAAGGGTTCCTATGTATAAGAGTAATACAACAATAGTATTAGTTAGTGAAAATAATAGTGAATCTTATAATACATCTGATTTACAGTTAAATAAGAACTTAGTAGGAACTTATTCAGAGATTATTAAATCAAGAAAAGTAATTGAACCTGTTATAGAAAATTTAGGATTAAATTATACTTATGGAAAATTAAAAGGAAGAGTATCTGTTGATTCCGTTACGAATACAGAAATAATTCGAATTACAGTAAGTGATGATGATCCAAAAACAGCAACAAGAATTGCGAATGAAATTGCTTCTGTATTTACAACAGAAATTCAAAAGATTTATAAATTAAATAACGTATCTATCGTAGATAAAGCAGTAGATGCTGTAAAACCATATAATGTTAATTATATTAAGGATATTTTAATCTATTCTGCAATTGGATTAGTACTATCATGTGGAATTATCTTTATTAAATTCTATTTTGATACAACAATCAAGACAAGTGAAGAAATTGAAAATAAATTAGGATTAACTGTTTTAGGAATTGTTCCTAAAGTAGAAAAAGACTAGGAGGTATGACGTATGGCAAATAGAAATAAAGATTTAATTATTAATAAAAATCCAAAATCATTATTCGCAGAATCAATAAGAAGTATTCGTACCAATTTAGCTTTTACTTCACTAGATAAAGATGTAAAAATTATTATCAATACTTCTCCAGAAGCAGGAGATGGAAAAAGTTTTGTAACTGCTAATTTAGCTATTGCTTATGCACAAGAAGATAAAAAAGTATTATTAATAGATGCTGACTTAAGACGTGGAAAACAACATGAAATATTTGAAGTAATGAATGTTACTAGTGGAGGATATTCTAACTTAATGTTAAATTATAAAGATGGAATTCAATTTGATAAGTATATTTTTCCAACATTTGATAAAAATGTAGATTTATTACCAACAGGACCTATGCCACCAAACCCAGTAGAATTACTAGGTAGTGAAAATAATAAATTATTATTAGAAAAACTAAAAAAGAAGTATGATTTAATTATTATGGATTGTGCTCCTATTATTGGTTTATCCGATTCTCTTATTTTAGCAACTTTGTCAGATATTAATCTAATTACTGTATCTGCTAAGAAGACAAAAATGGAGAACTTAGAAAGAGTTAAAAAATTATTTGATCAAAATAATTTAAAAATATCAGGAGTTATCTTTAATAAAGCCCAAGTATCAGGAAATGGATATTATAGTTATTACTATAGTAGCGAATACTATGGAGATCAGGTTAAAAAATAATGAAAGATATCCATTCTCATCTATTATATGGAATAGATGATGGGTCTAAAAACATAGAAGAGTCTATTCCATTATTAAAAGCATTAGAAAAAGAAGGAGTAACAGATTTAATGTTAACTCCTCATTATGTTGAAAATAGTAAATATAACTGTAATAATTATGAAAAACAACAGATATTTGAAGAGTTTTGTAAGAGGGCCGAAGAAGAAAATATTAATGTAAAATTATACTTAGGAAATGAAGTTTTCTTTACAGAGAATATGTTAGAATTATTAGAAAAAGATGAAATTAAAACCTTAAATAATAGTAAGTATCTATTATTTGAATTTCCTATGAATAATGTATATCATAATACCGCAACTGTTATTAATGATTTAATCAATCATGAATATGTACCAATACTTGCTCATCCAGAAAGATATCGACGTTTTCAAGAACATCCTAAAGTTGCAGAAGATTATTTAAGAAGTGGTGTTCTTCTACAGGGAAATGTTTCAAGTTTATTTGGAGAGTATGGAAGAGATGCTGAAAAGACTTTAAAATTTTATTTAAAGAAAAAATGGATAAGCTTCTTAGGAAGTGATATCCATCATGATTTAAAATTTAAAGGAAAAAAATTAGAAAAGAAATTATTAAGAATTACGAAAGATAAAGAATATACTAAGAAATTATTAGAAGATAATTTTGATAAAGTAATTCAAAATATTGATTTAGGAATACTAAGATAGGAAACTATCTTTTTATTTTTGATATATTAATTTATACTTCCATTTATTCTTTAATAAGATAACTTCTGTATCTTTATCAATTCCATAATACTCTTTAAATTTATTTAAATGATATTCATTACTAGGATTAATATTACAATTTACAAAGGCAGGATACTCATAAATAGATATCGTCTTAGAATGGTTTGTAATCCCTTCTTTTATGAGGTTATAATTCTCTTTATATTGAAGATGTACACTGATATATAAAATGGTAAAGAATAGGATAAAACAAGCTATTAGGAAGCTTAAAAGATAGGAATAGATTTTCTTATAAGAAATGTATTGATCGATAATTAGAAAGGATGCAATGGAATAGAAAAAGTAAGTAGAAAAACCAGTACGATATCCCCAAGTAGGAGATAACATCATAACACCATTACTAAATAATCCAATACCAAAGAAGAATAATGGTTTAATATCTTTCTTTTGATAAGTATAAATAAGAAATAATATAATTAAATCAATCGTAAATAGAATATAATAAATAATATTTAATAAATGATTGGAATCACTAAATAAATGGAAAAAATTCGATCCTAAAAAACTAGCAAGTGATCCTATTATCGTAAAAATAGGAAATAGATAGAAAAGATAATGAAGAATACGTATTTCTTTTCTTTGAATGGTATTTTTAACAAGATAATAAGAACTTAACATAAGAATCGGTAATAAAGAATAATTACTAATATAAGTATAGAAGATAAAATTAGGAATATTATAAATAATCTTACCAAAGAAAGATAATTGATTAAACTCTAAGTTTTCCATACCATTTCTAAGTTTAGTTCCAGGACTTAAAAACATAGTTAAGGTACTAATAATAGATAGAATAAGATAAACAATTAAAGTCTTATCTAATTTCTTATTCTTATAATAAGAATAACTAATAAAGAAAATATTTGATAAGATTAAAATAATTGCCATATGTTCAATAAACATAGGGGAAATGATATTAATAAGAGAAAAAAGAAGAATCCATTTCTTATCTTTTTTCTGATCAGAAAACATCATATAAAAATATAATAATAGAATAGGGATAACAAAGAAATAAGTAATATTTCCTGCTAACCATACAATTACTTGAGAAAAAGTATATAAGTTCATTCCTAAAAATAAAAGAATTGATAATAAGATAACAAATATCTTATTTTTTGGCTTTATAATCTTAATAATAAGAAGAATAGATAAAACAATCAATAAACTATTTACAAAATTCCATAATACTTTATGATAGGTTAAAATATTAATAAAAACTCTACTGATAAATCTTCCTTCCCAAGAAAAATACATACCTACAGCATTTCCAATCGAATGATAAATACCGGTTTTCCCTACTAAATAATTTCCCCAATCATCACCTGAGATAGGACTTAAGAAAAAAGTCAATAGGAAAAAGCAAAAAACACCGATATAAATATATAATACTTTTTTATTTTTCATTGTAATCACCATTATAAGTATAATAAAAAATAGCAAAAAAAACAATAAGGAATAAAGGCTTAATTGGTATAAGTATTTTTTATATCAAAAAGGTTTTACAAAAGTGTAAAATTATGGTAAACTTAGTTAGAAATAAAGGGATTGATTCAAATAAATTAAGCAAAATGAAAAAAATACTTGGTTTTTTGGAAACTTTATGATATAATAAGCATACTTTTAAAGAAGAGGCATACTTATATTTAAGAAATGGAGGAATACATCTATGAATGGAGAAGCACATACTTTAGCTAAGACAGTTGAAACTTATTACATGTTTAAAAGAGGATTATATCTAGTAACCAAGAGATTATTTGATATTGTAATATCTTTAATTGGAATTGTATTTTTATTTCCAATTTCAGTAATCATTAAAATACTTACTGTATTAAGTGGAGATTTCACATCTATCTTTTTTGTACAAGATAGAATAGGAAAAGATGGAAAATTATTTAGATTTTATAAATTTCGTTCTATGGTACCAAATGCAGATCAAATTTTATTTGAAACATTAAAGAAAGATAAAAAACTTGCGAAAGAATATAAGATTAATAAGAAATTGAAAAATGATCCAAGAATTACTCCAATTGGTAAGATTCTTAGAAAATTATCACTTGATGAGTTACCACAAGTTGTGAATATCTTATTTGGAGAAATGAGTTTAATTGGTAATAGACCATATTTACCAAGAGAAAAAAAGGATATGGGAAAATATTATAATGAAATTGTTAAGACTAAACCAGGATTAACGGGATACTGGCAAACTTCTGGAAGAAGTGATACTTCTTTCCAAACAAGATTAGAATTAGAAAGTGAATATTCTAAAAAAGCTGGTTTTAAGATGGATATAAAAATTTTCTTTAAAACTTTTAGTGTAGTATTAGGAAGAAAAGGAGCAGAATAACTACTGAAAATGTGGTTATTTTTTTTGTATAAAAAAAGCCATTCTATTAAGCGAATGGTTTTAACTGATTCATAAATACTTGTTTATCTTCGTAACTAGGATGAACATATCTTTCTAAAGTAATTTTAATACTAGCATGACCTAGTATTTCTGATAACGTTTTAGGATCACATCCTTCATGAATACAACGAGTTGCGAAAGTATGACGAAGAGCATGGAAAGTATAATCATCCATAGATAAGATTTTTAATACTTTCTTATAATGATTTAATAAATTTCTACTATCCATAAACTTCTTAGTATTTGTTAAAATATAAGAATCTTCTTGATAATTAATTCTTTTAAAATAAGGAATCATAAAAATAGGTAAAGGAATTTCTCGAATAGAATGTGTTGTTTTAGGACTATTCAAAATAAGAATAGTCTTTTTCTGATTATCATTAGATACTACTCTAGAAATAGTATGAGAAATTGTAATTTTATTATGATAAAAATCAATATCATGAATATTTAAAGCACATAATTCTCCAATACGAATACCAGTATATAAAGATAAATAGATTCCTAGATTAGTAGGAGATAAATGACTAAGTAAATATTTTTCTAAAAGAATTTGATTTTCTTGACTTAAAGTTTTAATGTTATGATATTCTAATTTAGGCATTGGAATATCTATTTTTACATCCATTAATCTTAATATTCCATGTAAGATTAATAAAATATCTCGAATAGACTTATTATTAAGCCCATTAGAGCTTAAATAATTAATAAATTGGATAATAATACTAAGATTAATAGAATCCTTAGAATAATCCTTAAAATAAGGATAAATATGCTTATTAATAACATATTGATAAGTAGTATAAGTACTCTTTTTATTCTTAATATAAGAAGTCTTTAAATAAAGATCAATAAAATACCCCATTTTATTCTTATTCTTATTTTTCATAATAAACCTTCTTTCTATTATTATTGTAATAGAAAGAAAAAGTATTAAAAATTATTTTTTTAATACTTTATTAGAATCTAAATATATAGAAGAATTATTAAGATCTGGTTGTTGAAAAGAATCAAACTGTTCTGGCTGTAAATAAGGAAGATGACTAGGAAAATAATTAAAATAATCATACACAATATCATAACAATTTTCTTCTGTATAAGGATATTCTTCCAATACTTCTCGAATGTCATCTACTAAAGGACTACGTTTTTTGTAATATTTTCCATCATGATACTCTACATAAAAAGAATAATATCTATGATGACCAAGTCTCACTTCACCAGTATTATGACGATGTCTAGCATCATCCGTCCATCCACTATGGGTAACAGTTCTAGTTCTTACATGATGATTTCCTTCACTATCCGTTTCTGTATAAGTTTCTGTTGTTGTATAACGATAATAAAATTCTAAAAAATCTCTCTTACTTTTCATTAAAGCATATAAATAATCCCAATTATCACTAGCCTTAAAAAGATTTCTACTAAAAGAATAAAACTTTTCATCATCTTTTGTAATTTCAAAATATTCAGGATTCCAATCATAATTCCAGAAAGACGCATATTCTTCTTTTAAATACTTTGTAATAGTAATATTATCAGTAATTTTCTTTGTATATTTATGAACATGACTAGTAGGAATTTCACAATCTTTTTTCTCGCTGCAACCAGCTAATACTAATGAAGAAAGAATAGCTGCAGGTAATAATAATTTTCTATAATTTTTCTTCATAAAAAATCTCCTAAAACTAGAAATTATTGTAGTAAGAAACCTCTTATTTGTCAATAGTAATGATTGACTTACATAGAAAAAAAGAGTAGTATAAATACTTGAACAAGGAGGACTACTATGGATCAACAAAGAAGAGATGGAATCAAAGAATATGAATCTTTAAAATTAGATATAGAAGGGATCTTTCTAAAATTAAATAATATAATTACTTATGAAAATTATCAAAATAAGTTTAATCGAATAATAGAAGAAGTTAGTGAAAATACTAAACAATTATCTCATAAAATGTTTTCTCCTAATATGACTTTAGATTATGAAAGTTATATTTATTCTCCTAGTATAAAAAAATTACAAGAATTAAAAAAAGAAATAGAAAAAGAATTATTACCATTTTATGAATTATATTTATTAAATAAAAAAATAAAAAATTCTCTAATAGAAGTAAAAGAAGATACTATTAATGATTTAATTAGAGAAGTTAAACTCTTACTACAAAAAATAAATCATTTAAATACTCATAATAGAGAAGATTTTAAAAAGATAATAGAAGAATCATACGAGTTAATATATCGATCTCTATTACATGAAGAAACTCTAGATAGAGATGATTTAATTACTTATATTAATTATCTTTCTATAAAGGATAATAAAGAAGAATTAGGAAAATTATTAAGAAAAGATTTAGATAAAGTAAAAGAAAGTGTTCTAATAGAAGAAGATTTAGAAAATCTTTCAATAGAAGGATTAGGATATGATTATTTAAATAGAAAAGTATTAAAGATGATTTCAAAAACAGTATTAAGAGAAGAAGATAATTCTTATCAATTAAGAAAAGAAGAATCGTTTAATCATATTAGAGTATCATTAGGATATCTCATGTGTGAAAAAGAATCAAAAGATACTTTAATAGAACAACATAAGAATAGAATTAAAAATTTAAGAATAAATAAAGCTATTTTATCATCGAAAGCATTCTCTTATATATTAATACCTGCTATTAGTTTTTCTTTAGGTAATATGATAGGACATTCTTTATCAAATAAAATAACAGAGTATAAGACAGTTACTAGAACTATCAATTTAAAAACAGAAGAAGTAGTAGGGGATATAGAAGAAATTTATGATGAAGAAGAAACGGTATATGCAACTACAGTAAAAGAATGTAGTCCTTGGAGAAAGAGTAAAACAGGTGGTTATATTAGAGATGTAATAGCTTATTATTATCATAATATTGATCGAGAGTCTTACGAAGACATAGAAAAGAATATTGAAGAAAAAGATAATAGTAAAGTAATAGAAAAATATCGTTATATAGAGTCTACTAAAGAATTAAAAGAAAATGATAGTTTAACAGAAAAAACAATTCTATTAACAGAAACTTATCAAGATAAAAATGATCATAGAAAAAGTACAAAATATATTGTACCATTATCTATTTCAGGATTAGGTTTAGGTATTGTAATAGATATTTTACTAGCATGTTTTACTTCTTTAAGATTATCTTATGTAATAGAAAAATTTAAAGAATTAGATAAAAGAATAAAAGATGAAAAATTAGAAAAAGAAGCAGTAGAAGAGTCTTTAATAGAATTATATAAAGAAGTAAATACAATAAAAGAGGATTATAACGAATTAATAAGAAAATATGGTAAAATGGAAGAGGAAATAGATTTTGATCTAGAAAAAAGAAAAACAAGATAAAGGAGATATTATGAATAAAGGTAAAATAATTGTAGTAGAAGGAGCTTGTGATGGGATAGGAAAATCTACTCAATATGAATTATTATATAATGACTTAGTAGGGGAAGGGTACAAAGTAATAAAACATCATTTTCCTTCTTATCAAACAGTTCAAGGAGCTACAGTAGAAAAATATTTAAGAGGAGAATATGGAAACCTTAAAGATATATCTCCCTATTTTATAAATAGTTTATACGCAATCGATAGAGCTGCTACTTTTAGAGAGACTCTACAAGAAGAATTTGATAAAGGAAAAATATTATTATTTGATAGATATACAACATCTAGTATTATCTATCAATCATCTACGATAGAGAATCCAATCAAAAGAAAAGAGTTTATTGACTATATTATAGATTTTGAATATAACAAACTAGAAATACCAACTCCTGATGAAGTAATTTTTTTAACTGCACCATTTGAATTAGTAACAGAACTTAGAAGAAAAAGAAAAGAAAACGAAGGAATATCAAATGATATTCATGAGAGAAGTTTAGATTTCATGAAAAAGGTATATACTAATGCAATGTTTTTATCAGACTATTTAAACTGGGATAGAATTAATTGTAGCAGTAATAATCAAATGCGAAAGATAGAAGATATTCATGAAGAAGTAAAACAAAAAGTAAAAAAAATAATATAAATAATAAAAAAGGAAAAAGATTAATATGGAAGAAAGATATTCAAATAAGGAAGATTGTTACAAACTAGCACTATTATTAAAAAAAGAATTAAAAGACAAAATAGATTTTTATGGTTCAATAAATACATCAGTACCTAGTGGTAAATATTTATCAAGTTATCGAAAAAAAACAGGAGAAAATCTATATAATGGCAAATGTCTTCCCTTTTATTTTAAATATAAAGAAGATGATTTTTTAAGAATATCCATAGGAAGTCATCATAAAGGAAGTTCATTAGGAGAAAAACTAGCTGCCTTAAGTGATTTTTATGAAGTATTAAAAAAATACTATGGATTGCCAGATGTTTTTTATACAATAAAAAATGATCAACAAAAAACATTATCATTACAATGGTCTTTTAGAAATAAAGAAGAAGATTTAAAAAAATTTAAAAGTAATACCTATTTTACTGATGGAGAAATAGAAGATATTATAATTATTAGAAAAGAAAATGATATAGAAAAACTAAAAACTTTTGAAGAAACAAAAATAGATAGAAAAACATATCTTCCAGAAGAATTATTAAGTTATATATATTTAGACTTAGAAGAATTTATAAAACATAAAAAAGGAGAAGAAGTACATATACTTAATAATAATCCAACAAATGATATATCATGGATAATTAAAGAAAAAAGAAATAGTAAAAAATATGAAATTAGAAGAAGAATTAATTAAAAAAGAAAAAGCACAAGAAATAGCAATCAACTTATTAAAGAATAATGTAGATATCAATGTTATAGAAATTCAACCAATCTAACATTAGAAGAAATATTGAAATTAAAAAACAAATTAAACTAAAAAACAAAACTTCATATCAAAAGCGATATGAAGTTTTAATTAGTTTTTTTCTTCTTATTATGATGAATTATACCTAAACCAGATAAAACTGATACAGTAGAAATACCTAAAAATCCAATGATATTATTTGAATTATCTGCCTTTTCTTCTTTTTTAATACTAGTAGTTTTATTATTAGTAACTTTATTATTAGTTTTATATTTTCTAAAAACATT
>CADBSF010000076.1 GCA_902797265.1 uncultured Erysipelotrichaceae bacterium | reverse complement strand
GTTGTAAGTTCAGTTTAATTGTTTTTGGAGATGATGTCAATACTTTAATAGACCTTTCTTCACCTTTTTTTGACCTTGAGTACGAAATGTCAAAAATTTGCGGGCTTCGCCCGAAAGTGGTAGGATTTCTATAGTCCTTCTTTTTAAAAAGTATTGATAAATAGTAAAAAAAATCAAAAGTCAGATTCACAATAGGTGCGGGGGAAGGCGGTTCTTTTATTTTATATAATCTTATTACGAAAGCCTATTGTTTGCTACCTATTTTTGAAATACTTTGAAACACAAAAAGCACTTTTGTCTTTTTTCAATTGCATCATATTTGAATGAAATGATGCAATTGATTTTAAGTATTATGCAGTTGATTCTTTATGTGAATTTTTCTACTTCATTTACTAAAAATTGTAAATAATCAATTTAAAAAGATGAAATATTGATTCCATCTTTTTAGTTCTTAAAATACTACTTTATTATTTTTTTTAAGAAATTTCTTCTATTACTTCATAAACATTTGTATGAGGATTAGCATCAACACTATGTTTATCTTTATTATTTTCCAACTGATATTGCTCTAATTTTTTTGCATTTTCAATTGCCATATTAACTTTGTTTTTAATATCTGGAAAAATGTTATAATTCTTTTCATATTTTTTATTATGACTTTTTAATTTATCAATCACAGAATTATTATCTAAAAAACCAGTTGTATATTCATAGTGTAGCAAGAACCAAATTTCAAAACATGGGCATGATGTAATAACTTTTATGTTATATGATTCTGCTAATTTTATTGCTTCAACTATCTGCTTATTCTTTTGTACTTGTGTATCAGTATCAAATATACAAAAAGCTTTATCGTCTGATTCTAAGTCTAATCCTAGTTCATTTATCTTTTTTATTGTTTGTTTAACTAGATTTATAGGATCAGTTTCATTTCCTGGTACTACTTGTAAAATAAAATCATTTTCTCTATTTGAAAAATTGTTAAAATATATTTTTTCGGTTTTGTTTTTTCCTTCGTATGATACTAAAGCTACGCTTTTTGATTTACGGTTATATTTTCCTCTTTGCCTGTCTGAACTCACAATCATTATTCTCCATAAGGGTTAAAATCATTTGTTATAAAAGGAATTGCTCCATATCGTCCAAGCAAATATCCTTTTTCAATGTTTTCAGTTTTTCTAACTGAAAAATCATCTAATGGATATATTGTTGTTGATTCGTCTTTAAAATTTTTTTCTGTAAACCAAATTTGATCTCTTCTCAATATATCAAGATTTAATAAATTAGTATCATGTGTATTAAATATTAGCTGGGCACCAGTAATATTAATAGTCGGATCATTAAAAATCTCTACTATGTATTTTACAATAAATGGATGTAGACTTTTATCAAACTCATCTATTATTAATACTTTCTTGTTTTCAATAACATCTTTTAGTACCGGGATGAATGAGAATACCACTTGTGTTCCTAATGATTCTTCTGTAATATCTAATTCATATTCTTTATCATTTATTATATGCTTTGTATTTACTTTATACATTGGTGTTCCTATAGGAAACATCGTCTTTGCAAAATCTGGTAAGTTATTAAAAATATCTTCCTTTAATTTACTTTCTATTACTCGATATCCTTTTATATTAATATCAGCTTTTTTTAGAAAACTTAGTGCAAAGTTTTCAAGATTATTCTCTTTATCATTATAATACTGATTATATGAATAATCATGTAACTGGTCGTTTGATAAAACTACACCTATTTTTTCTGTTATAAAATCATAAGCCTCTTTTGTTTTTTCATAGTTCCAACTAGTAGCCGTTGCAATAAAAAATTTGTTATCAGAATTTTTACTTTTTATGTCATTTAAAATTCTTTCATCATTACGACCAAACTCATATTCTGATATATTTTCTCTAGTAAATATTTTTACAGGTCTTCCATTTGGGTAATATGTTAAGTATTCTTCATAAATTTTTTTACTATCTGCTTTAAATCCATAAAGATATCTTGTATTATTAACTACAAATTTTATTTCAAACTCACTAGGTTTACTTACCATTTTTTCATCTAATTTAAATGGTACAATTGGTAATAAATGATTTGGGTCAATATAATTCGAATTTTTAATCATACTACTTACAATAGCAAGCACTTTAAACAAATTTGTTTTTCCTGATGCATTTGCTCCATAAATTGCTGTCATTTTCAATATGTTATCATTTCCAATATTAATATAATTATCTTCTAGTGTCTTATCTGATGATGCTAACATAGTAAAGGTATTTTTATCTTTAAATGATAAAAAGTTAGCAATACTAAATTCTATAAGCATAAATACACCTCCTACCTATATTATATTCAGATCATAAAAAAAAACAATAACTTTTTGCAATTATTTTTTATTTTTTGCATTTTTTTTGCATTTTTTTACTTTTGATTGTTGATTTTTAGACTTTAAGTGATATAATATACTCGTGATGGCAAAAAAAGAAACTTCTGGCAAAGTTTCTCTCACGTGTAAGATTACACTAACAATTTGGAATCGCTTCCAATCGTATTGTATCATCTTTTTACTTATTGTAAAAGACATTTTCAACAATTGGAAGCTATTCATTGTAAACTTTTACAGTAAGAAAGGAGTGATATTATGGCAATAGTTAAAGCTATCCACCAAACTCAAACTGGTAAGAATGATTTGTTTGTTAATACTGGTAATCATCACACGATGACTTTAAACGAGTTTGTAAAAAAAATCGAGAGTGGCACTTCTGTTTATAGCGAAAATTATTACATAAAACATGACAGTAGTGGTAAAACCCCAGTATCAAAGCCAGATAAAAGTACTTCTAATAATTTAGAGTAATGTCTAGTGAATAGTGTAATCTTACTTAATTAATGTTATTGGAGGTTAATATGGAATTAAAATATGAATCTAGGATAGATGGTGAATTCGAAGGTTGGGATGGAGAAACTATTTTTCAACTAATAAATGGTACTACATGGAAACAATATAAATATGCATATAAGTATTCCTATAAATATCGTCCTAAAGTTAGAATATGGAAAGATGGTAGTAAATTTTTCTTAGATGTTGAAGGATTAAATAAAATGTTACAAGTTGTTAGGTTATATGAAAACTAGAAAAACATCACTTATCTATAAATTTATCTTCTATTATACTAAATAAAGCGGCCAAATCGGTCGCTTTATTTATTTTTTAAATATTCTTGAAGATTTTTATCTGTGCAATACACATAGCATCCTTTCATTCCTCTTGTCATTAATGTTCTATATGTATTCTTAATTATATTATCTGCTATCTTTTGAGCAACCTCTTCTCCTTGCTCTTTAGCAATCTTATTAATTCCTTTAAGTGAGTTATCACTTTTTGCTCTTTTTGTGTAGTCAGTAATAACATGTTCATTTTCATATCGCATGTCATTACCAATAATTACTCCTACATAATCAAATTCTAATCCTTGAACAGTATGAATACATCCAGCCTCGTTAATTGAGTTTTCTCCAATCGCAAACAATTCACCTGATTCTAAGTTCCAGCTAATTTCAAAATTATATTCTGGTATTTTTATTTCATGATAATTAGAATCGTTTCTTGTATTGCCTGTAGGCCATTCCCAACAATATCCTGCTACCATTCTAGATTTATTATTAATCTCATTCTTTTCTTCAATAGCTTTTCTCATCTCATTAGGATCATCAAATACTTTGAAATCATAATCAAATCCATCTATATCAAAGTTAGCTGTTTCTCTTATTTCTAGAATGTTATCT
>CADBSF010000075.1 GCA_902797265.1 uncultured Erysipelotrichaceae bacterium | reverse complement strand
CTTCTTCATCCACTACTTCATAAATCCTATAGTCTTTATCATCATATAAATATTTATACTTTTCTTCAAAATCTTTCATCATTCCATAAGTAAAATTTATTTGTATGACATTGATATCTTCATCATAATCTTCTCCACTTAATATAAGATGTGAATATTCATTACTAATATAACTAAATTGTCTCATTCTACAATAATCATAAATATTAGTATCATGATTCTTCCTATATCAGTAGATAATCTTAAATTATAAGATTTTCTTCTAACTTTAATATTATCTACATTATCTTCAAGATTTAAATATTCAATATCCTGAATTTTTATATTAAGACAACATTCAAGTAAGGAAATTAAGATATCTTTATTCTCCTTTTTCATAAAGACTTCTTTAAAAGTTCTATCATTTTTACAGGTATAAAAATTTGTTTCTTCTTGCATAACATTCCTTCTTTGAATAACAAAATTAAAAGAAGTCTATCATAAAAGAAAACACTTGTAAAACAAGCAATTTTTTAAATTAAAAGAAAAAAGAACTTGAAATAATCAAATTCTCTTATGTCAATTTATTTAATTGGTTATCAAATTAAAAATCAAAAAACAAATTTCATAAAATTTCATTTTTTCAACAATCAAAATTTAATAACATTTATATCACGCATTTGAAGTTCTCCACTATTAACCAAATTAATAGCATCTTTAACTACTTCTTTCGCAGTTTCAACATAGGCATCTTTTTTGGAACCTGTTATATAGCTAATAACTTTTAAATAATTTTAACCGAAAATATTTGCAAATATTTGATAATAATTCGTATCATTTGAATTTATACAAGCATAATATTTTTCTCCAAGATTTACTTTATTGTAATTGTTAATTACAACGCCTACTCCATTGGTTGTTTCATAATTAATACTTACATTTTCGTATTCACTAGATAATAATTTCATAATTGAATTATTAATTTTTTTACTAGAACGAGGGTGATCTACAATCTTGTAGCCTTTTTCTATAACAGTCTCATTAACATTGCATAAATCACTGACGTTCAAAACATATATTTTCATACCATCTCTTTTTGCTCTAGAATTGGCAGCAGCAAGAGTATTATACATAGCTTCAAAATCATTGTTTTCACTATTAGTCCGCTCTGGAATACCATTTGTTAAAATAACAATAACACCAATCTTTCCATTACTACTTTTATCAACAAGGTAATCATAACTTATATCAAGTGCACTAGAGAAATTAGTACCATGGGATTGAACATCACAGAAAATTTGAGGAACATTTGATTTACTAAACACTTTTGGATTGGTTGCAGAACTTGAATATGCAGTATATGCAATTTGATAATCATCATCCATATAATTTACTATTTGTGCTAAAGCATTATTTACAGTATCCATTTTACTATTCTTATCATATGAATTATCAATTGCAAAAATTATATTCTTATTGTTAGGTGTTACCCGTACAGGTATTGCCATATCATCTTTTTGTACATAACTCATTTGTAAATTTAAATTTAATGTTTGAGCAGTTCCTGGTAAGTCGGTTACTTCGATATCTGTTTTGAATGCAAGTCTTACTTTAATTGTTTCTGTATCTCCTGAATTTAGTTGTTGCTTTGCAGTAATCGGTGTTCCGTTACTATAAGCAACTGAATACTCTAAGTAAGTTGGTAATGTTCCAGTTGTAATTTCAGTATTTCCAAGTTTTGAAGATACCGATTCTAGCATGGCATCAATACTTCCAGTATTTTCAACATCAACTGTGAATTCATAAAAGTCTCCTGGCAATGCTAGTTTTACAGCATAACTTACTTGTGTTGCATTGTCAATTGTTGCCGCTTCTTATGTTGTATTTTCTTCAATGGAAACACTTCCATCCGTTACAGAAATACTACCTGTTTTGAAATGTACTTCCCAGCTAGATGCTGCTATATCTGCTACTCCATTAACTGTTAAATTTGCATTTAAAGCAGCATATCCTATTCCTATTATACCTATAAGAAATAGAATTGCGATAATTATTTCGTTTTTTTGATTTTGTTTTCTTAAATTATTCTCACTCATATTTTTCCTTCTTTTCTTTGTGAAATAATTAAATGTTATCTTAGTATCTTATTTTAAACTAATCATACAACAAATTTTGAGAAAATTCAAACATTTTTTGGAAATGAATAAAAAAAAGAACCATATATTATGATTCTATATCCTTGATTTTATTAGAATAAACTAATTGTTTATATTCTTCATCGGGATAATATCCAACTTGCGAAATCTCTTTTAATACTTTATCTTGCCAATTTCCTTTATGGATATATCTTTTGCATAATTTATCTCTAATAATAGTAGATTTCGATAAATTTGTTAACGAGTAGAATTCATCTATATTCATTACATAGATTGCTTGATCTGTTGCGATTACTTCCGAATTATCTTTTCTTTTTTCAAAGAATCTTTCTAATATTACTTTTCCATTTGGATAGATAAAAGCTAAGTATCCATCAAAAGTATTTTTTCCTTCTACTGTTCGATAATTAAAAGTTTGATCAAATAATTCTTTCTTTTCCATATAAAGATTTCTTAATTCTTCTTTTGTTTTTTCTTTTCTATTTGGATCTTTAATATTTTTTATTCCGTTATAAATAGCTCTTGCTGCTCTTTCTTCTTCTAATCCATCTTCTAAAAATTCCCAATTTGCTTCTGCATCATTTATCTCTAGTTTCATATATTCTTCTACTTCTTCAGGAGTAAATGTATCAAATTCACTTCTATCATAATTAATTACTTTTAATCCTGGATTTTCTACTAAGATATCAATATAAGAATTATATAAGTCATCAAACATAACTACTTTATCATGAATTTTAAATCCAATATCAGAATGAATCCAATGTCTATTTTCAGTGAAATAAGATGTTAAGAAATATAAATATTTTTGTTTATCTTCTAGATTATCACAATTATTAATTTCATCTATATACCTTAAAGCAATATCCGCTTCTAAAGTATCTCCTATAAAAGAATTATTTCTATAAACATCAAATGGATGTGTTAAAAAATATCTATCATAATCTTGAAAATGATCTAAGATATCTAAAAGAATAGAAGAATAAATTTTACAAAATGATTTTACATTTGTTATTTTCAAAGTATCTTCAATATAGATATCTGATTTTTCATTATGATTTACTACACTATTTTTTAACGATTGGATATTTCCATTGTGTTTTCTTAAATATCCTTGAATTTCTTTACTAAATTCAAGTTCTTCTAAATAAATTTCATATAATTTTGGAAATTTTCTTTCTAACTTACCATCTGCAGAAATAGAAGATAACTGAGAAATTTTCTTTCTAACTAATTCTTCACTTGCCTCTTTGTTCCTTATATTTAAGAATCTTACCATATCCCAAAGAATATATTTAGAATCAAATACCAATTCATTTGATTTTGTTCTATTTTGATATACGATAATAAAATTACTTCTAAATGGTAATTTTCTGTGAGATTTATGAGTTAATAAAGTATCCATGTAATTAAACATACGAGTTGAAAAATCATTAATTTCTTTTTCTACTTTTTCTCTATCAATTGCATAATCTAATAACATATAAATATCTGTATCTATTACATTTGGTAATTCAATTGGTACTCCTTTATTTAAAATATCACTTTTTTCTGTATACATATTATTCTTCCTTTTCCGTATTCTATTTTATTTTTTTTCAAGAAAAAAAGCAAGTTTTTCTTGCTCTAACAACTGTTTTTCTCACAAGTAGTGCTTTCTTCTTCTAAACATTTAATTAAACATTTAAATTTATTATAGGCATATTTTTCTATTTCTTCTGTTAGTTCCATATAAGGATCGGTCAATTCGTCTGAGATACCTGTTTCTAATTGAATTGGTTTTCCTTTGGATACAGCTACAACATTAGGTGCATAAATTCTTTTTTCACCAGTTGAAATTTCTTCTTCATCTTTTGTTAAAGTATATTCTTTTAGTACATCTTTTAGTAATTCTATTAATTCAAGATATGCTTTGTCGCCTTCTTTTGTTGTTTTGATATTTCCTTCTTCATCAATTTCTTTAACATCTCTTATTTCTTTAATATCTACATAGTATACTTTTCCAATTTTTGTTTCATTAACAGTTTTTACTAATTGTTCAATAATACTTCTACACCAAGGGCAATCTTTAAAACCAAAATAAACGATAAAAGACTCTCCGTTTTTCATCCTTTTTACAATATCATCTGTTGTTTTATAAACAAATGGATTATTTTCTAGAATAGATACCGAACGATATCTCTTATTATTTTTTTCATTAATTTGATTATTGATACTTTCATATTCTTCTTTAAACTTTAAAGCATCTGTTTGTTTTGTTTCTTTTTTTTCACATGCAGTTGAACTAATAATAAAGAATAGAATTAATAAAATACTAACAATTTTTTTCATATTTCGACCACCTATTTTAAATTATATAGTTTTTTAATTATTTTTTCAACCAATTATTTTATAAATTCTTGTTTTTCCATACTTTTTTTAATCTCTATTTGATCATTTTGTATCTCAATAATTCCTTTTTCTATTAATGGGAATAATTCATTCTGTAGGATTTCTTCTTTTTTCTTATATCCTTGAAAAGGTAATATTTGAGTAGAATAAGATTCTATTGTTTTCTCTTCTAGATGATAGAAATTTATTAACGTATGATATTCTTGTTCTGTAAGTGGGGTATTCTGTTCTATTTCTTGAATTTCTTTTTCTATTAATAATTCTTCTCTTAATGTTTTTAAACAATATTCAAGATAAGGAGTTAAATCTCCTTTTTTTGAGTTTTGAATACTATTATTATAATCATCTCTAGATGATAGAATTCCTCTATTAATAAGAGTAAAATATGAACTATGATTATTATTTAAGTACCAATTAGATATTGATCTTGCACATCTTCCATTTCCATCATTAAAGGGATGAATATAAGTAAAATAAAAACTAATGATTTGAGATTTAATAAAAACATTTATTTCTTCTGGATTTGTTGTTCCCTTTATATACTGAATCCACTCTTCTATCTTTTTCTCAATCAAATAAGGAGAAATTCCTTTATCTAAATGAGAAGGAATCCTATGAAAAGATAAATCTGTAATATAAACTTCTTTTGTTCGAAAAGAAGTTTCATGTTCTATTAATTGATGTAATTCTATAATAGTTTCTTTGTTTAATAGAAAATCTTGTTTCATATATTCTCTTACTTCATGAAGAGAATTTATTCTATCTCTTTCTACAAATAGTTCTGTTGATTGATTGATTCTATCAATTGATAATTGTCTTAAAGATGGATTTTCTTCTAATAATTTTTGTAAAGAATCAATTTCTTTTTTTAACTTTAACCGATTATAAGTAAATGGTCTATTATTCTCTTTTGTAATTGCTAATTCTATATTTCCAAACATAAATATCCTCTATAGATACCAAAGTTTTGTATCATTCTTTCTTACTTCTTTAATAATCCCTCCACCTAGACATATTTCCTTATCATAGAAAACACAAGCTTGTCCTGGAGTTACGGATTTTACTCCTTGTTCGTATTTTACTAATACTTCATTATTTGGTAACCAAACTAATTCTACTGGAACATCTTCTTGACGATAACGAAATTTTGCTGTACATTTTGTTCTTTTTTCTTTTTCTAAATAATTGATTTCATTTACTAAACAAGATGTACTAACTAAGTAATCATTATCTTCTCCTAAACAGATATATAAAACATTCTTTGTTAAGTCTTTTCCAACTACAAACATTTTATCTTTAAATCCACCAATATTTAATCCTTTTCTTTGACCAATTGTATAGTTCATTAAACCAATATGTTTTCCAACAACTTCATTTGTTTCAATATTAATAACATCTCCACTTTGATTTGGTAAATAATTCTTTAAGAAATTTTTAAAGTTTCTTTCTCCAATAAAACAAATACCTGTTGAATCCTTTTTATGAGCAGTTATTAAGTCATATTCTTCAGCAATTTTTCTTACCTCATCTTTTTTCATATCTCCTATTGGAAATAATACATTTTCCAATTGTTCATGTGAGACTTGAGATAAAAAATAAGTTTGATCTTTATTACTATCAACACCACGTAATAAATGATTATCTTCTATTCTTGCATAATGACCTGTTGCGATATAATCTGCTCCCATTTTAATAGCTTCTTCACGAAACATATCGAATTTGATATATTTATTACACATAATATCAGGATTAGGAGTTCTTCCATTTTTTAATTCCTCTAAAAAGTAGGTAAATACATAATCCCAGTATTCTTTTACAAAATCTTTTCGATAAAGAGGAATGTTTAATTTTTCACATACAGCTAAAGCATCATTATAATCTTCTTCTTGAGGGCATATTCCTGAAGTAGTCGTTGGACCATTTAATTCTCCATCGGCTAGAGAATCCCAATTTCTCATAAATAATCCAATTACTTCATATCCCTGTTTTTGTAGAACGATTGCGGCTACACTACTATCTACTCCACCACTCATTCCAATTACAACTTTCTTTTTCATAAACTTCCTCCTTTCAAGTGAACTTATTATAACATGAGTCTTACATTTTTTCTAGATTTTCCGTATAGTTTTTAATTATTTCCTTATACTATTTATGGAGGTATTTTATGGATAATAATATAGATATATTAGATGAATTAAATAAAGGTTGTTGTATGGGAGTTGATGCTTTAGAAATCATTCTTCCTAAAGTAGAAGAACATGATTTTCAAGAATTACTAGAGAATCAAATTGAAGAATATAAAAGTATTTCTGTAAAGATTGATGATTTATATCGTCAATTTACTTCTAGTAATTTACATGAAACTAGTACTATGGAAAAAGCTATGACTTGGTATGGAATACAAAAAGATACATTATTAGATAATAGTATTTCTAATCTTGCTGATTTATTAGTAAGAGGTACTAATATGGGAATTATTGAAGGAAAGAAAATAATAAATCATAAGAAAATGGACAAAAGAGTTTATAAAATATGTAGTGAATATATTAAAATGCAAGAAAGATACTTAGAAAACTTAAAAGAGTATTTATAAAAGAAGCAAGGTTTCTCTTGCTTCTTCTTTATTTTAGAAATAATTTTTTTAAATTTTCTTTTGGTAATAACATATTGATTGATTCATTAATTTTAAAATCAAATATCGTAGTATCTTTTTTATACTCTTCTCCATCTATACACCAAGAAGATTTTATAGGATTTAGAAATTCTATTTGAAAATGATTGGTTTGATAATAAGTGATTCCTGGAATATCTTTAATATCCATTGTCGTAACCATTACTAGCATCCGAAGCATATCTTTTTTATTAGTTACTTTTGCCATCGCAACTTCAAACATATTATCATCTAATTTAATATCTTCATAAATATCTGGTTGTCCAGCAACTCTAGAAGAATTTGTAATAAAGAAGAAAGAAAATTCCCCTTCTTTTTCGATATCATTTACTTTATATTTTACTTGATATTTATTAATTTTTTTGGTAATATGTTTTAATCCATATAAAATATAGGCAACACGACCATATTTCTTTTTTAATTCTCTAGGAGTCTTATAAGCCATATCTGTATAGTCTCCTAAACAAGCTACATAAACAAATGGAGTATGATTAATGGAACAAATATCTATTTTTTTTATTTCTCCTTGGAGAAGATATTCTAAGTTTTGATAAACATCTTTATCTAAACCAACCATTTTTCCAATATCATTTGTACTTCCTAAAGGAAGAGGACCAATGGTAAGTGGCTTCTTTCTTAAAATATTTCCTCCAATTATTTCGTTTAGTGTTCCATCTCCACCTGCACTAATTACTAAATCAATATTATCATCTAATGATTGAATTATTTTTTTTGCGTCGTTTCTTTTTCTAGTAAAAATAATATCTAAATCATATCCATATTTTCTGAAAATATCATAGAAGTCTTCAAATGATTTTAACTTCTTCTCTTTACCACTTTCTGGATTCATTATCATGATACATTTTTTCATAAGAACTCCTCCTTAATCATTAATTTCTAATACCTCTTTGATCTTTTTCGTTACTACTTTATATCCTTCTTCCGACATGTGTAATCCATCTCTTGTATAATCTACGTTTAAGTTTCCTTCTTCATCGATTAATTCTTGATACATATCAATGTATTCTACTTTTTCTTCTTCACACATCTTTTTTAATAATTTATTAATCTCAATTATTTGACTATTAGTTCTATCTCCTACCATCCATTGACTAATTTTAGGATCAGTCGATACTCCATTAACTGGATATAATGATTCTACATAGATTTTTGCTTTAGAACGATTCTTTTTGATATAACGAACTATTTTCTTGATATTATCCACAATTCCAGTATTTCCATAATCTCTAATACAGATATCATTTGTTCCAATTAATAGAACTACTTTTGTTGGATTATATTCATAAACAAAGTTTTCTAAGTTATCAATAATATTATCCGTACAATAACCACTTACTCCACTATTTATGGAAGGATAATCACCAAAGAATTTTAAAATATCATATTCTTCTGTTAAAGAATCTCCTAAAAATACTATATTTTCTGCTTTTTTTGGATCTAAGTTTTTATTCTCTTCTTCCTCTTTTATATCTTCCTTTGTCTCTTCTTTTTCTTTTGAATGAGTATTTTCTATTTTATTTAGAGAAAACATAATACCTCCTATTAAAATGATAATTCCTATTAAGACAATTGGAGAATAAAATAATATTTTTTTCATATGATTTCGTTGATTTAATTGGTAACATAAGATTTCTCTTAGTTCATTTCTTTTCTTATACGTAAAGCAATTCTTATTATCTAATAATTCTTCTGGTGTTTTCTTTTTAGAAGTAAAGACAATTACTATTTTTTTATATTTATTATATTCTTCTATTTTTCCTTTATCGTAATCAGTAATAATAATTTTAGCTTTCTTAATATTTTTAATATCATCATTAATATTCTTTGTTTCTGATACGATAGTAGGATTTTTATCAAATTCTTTAATTGTTTTCCGTATATTATCATTTTCTATTTTATTTCTTACAGAAATATAATAAATCATAATAATCCCTCCTGTTTGATAAAAACTATTTCTTTTCTAAATCTTCTACTTTCTTTTGTAAAATAGATAATTCTTGAATTAATAGAGTTGTTTTTTTCTTTTGATTGGCTATCATAACGGTAAGAGCCATCGTAATAAAAACCATCAACACTAATATTATACCAATTATCATGTTAGACATCACTTCAAAACCTAAAATTTTTGATATACTTGTGACAAAATTTGGCACTGCTCCAACTAATAGAATGATAATAGATATTGTTAACCAGATAAGAGAATACTTCGCTGGTATTTTTTGTTTTACTAACATTCGTATTGTGATAAGAGTTAGTAAACAAGCAAAGGTAATGACAAAAATTCTTAAACTTAACGGCATTTTGGATACCTCCTTAGTCCTATAATCATTAATGATAAGATGACATTTACCATATAATAAATGGATTTCCATCTTCGAATGGAAGAGACTCCTCCTTCTCTTTCATTCATTTCCACTGATACTTCTTTTACTTTATATTTTCTTTTTAATAATTCAGTTGTAGTTAACGGTTCTGGATATTCTAAGGGATAAGATTCTTGAAAAAGACTAATAATTTCTTTATTTACTGCTCGAAAACCAGATGTCGTATCCATGATTCTCTTACCAGTAACTAGTTTTATAAGATTGGAAATCATCCGAATCCCTACTCTCCTAGCTCTTGTTGATTGAAAGGTATCAATCTGTTCAATAAAACGAGAGCCAATTACCATATCACTTTCATTTGATAAGATAGGTTCTATTATTTTTTGAACATAATTAACATCATGTTGACCATCTCCATCTAATTGAACTGCAATTTCATAATGATTTTCATAAGCATATTTATATCCTGTTTGAACAGCTCCTCCAATCCCTAGGTTATGAACTAAATCAATTACAGGAATATGATTTTCATGACATATTTGACTAGTATGATCCGTTGAGCCATCATTAATTACAATACAATCATAATTTGTTTTATTCTTTTTATTATAATTAATAATTGATTGATAAGTATTTAAAATATTTTCTTCCTCATTGTAAGCAGGAATAATCAATAATATTTTCTTCTTTTCCATAAACTTCTCCTATTTTGTATATTGATAAAGATAGCTCTTTTTGTCATGATATATTTCTTTCATATAACTTGATTTTATTTTTTCTGTAGATAAGATATAATCTACATTTAATTTTTCTAAATCCTTCTCGTTTAATTTTAATGTTATTACATCATTTTGTACTAGTTCAAATTCTGTTTTATCCTTTGTCAAAACAATATTGATATGACTATAACGATTATAAATATCTTCTTGCTCTTTTGTAGAATCTAATTTATGCCATAAATCTAAATTAGGATAAATATTAGTAGCGTTTATACTCTTTCCACCATTCGCTATTATATAATTTGGAAGAAAGAAGCTATTAACTCCTATCCAATTAGCGTTTTTCTCTTTCTTTACAATCTTTTGAATTTCTTTCGCAAGAGATGTTTCATGCATAATAGAAGTTCCTACATGAATAGGATTAACTCCCAATATATTACTAATTCCCAATCCAATTAATAATAAACTGAATAAGGTTTGATTTCTTGTTGATTTAGAATTTCCATAAAGATAAATAATTATCGATAATAATACGATTATGATGATAAATTTCTTACTTGTTATGTACCAACCATTATTAAGAATCGATATTTTTAAAAGAAGAAAACTAATTACAACAGAAAATAGAAATAATAATACTTTTTTATCATTCTCTTTCCATTCCAATTTTGATGTAGTTAGTATCAAAAGATACAAGCAAATAATTCCAATAATTGGTACCGTTCTTTCTGGAGTAGACATTCCTAATAAAGATAGTTTAACTAAAATACTTGGTACTGGAAAGATAGTATAAATTGTTAATAAAAGAGAAGCAATTGTAAGTAATAGAATTAATAAATTAGTAGAATCTTTTTCTTTTTTTCTTTTTGCTTGAATAAAAGATATTATTGACACAATGATAGGTAAAGGAAATAAAGAAAAGATTCCAGATGCTTCACAAGGATTTTTATAATCGGCTATTGGGAAAAAGATACTAAGAGGATAAGTAAAATGTAAAATACTGGCTCCTCCTGATGTAATTTCTCTTTTTCCTGGGTATACAGTTTGCATAATGATTTGTAGAGTATCTTTGCTTAACAAATAATATCTAAGAAAGAGAATAATTACAATAACTCCTGGAATGAAAAGATAAAGATAATCTTTTATATGATGATTATTTTTAAAATTTTTTACTACAAACCAAATTATAAATGATAAGAATAAATATCCTAATGGTATTTGCCAAGCTGGATACATACAGAAAATAAAATAACTAAAAGCAAATCCTAGTAAAATACTATCAATTATTTTTCTTTTTTTAGATTTTGTCTCTAAGAAATGATTAAATATTAATAAACATAATTGTCCACTAATTAATAAATCAACAATATAATTAGAATAAAACCAAGATACTAGAGGAGATCCTGTTAAAAGAAAAGCTCCAGCTAGAGATAATAATTTCTTTTTCTTGGTTATCAACATCATGAATTCAAAAGTTACAAGTAATAAAGCAAGTAATCTTCCATACCAATAAAAAGATAAACCATACTCTTCTCCTAATAATAAATATCCTATATTAAATGGTCTAGTGATAATTAAAATATCTTTTACTGGAACAAATATAGTAGAAAACATATCTGTTTTTGTACTACGAGGAAGATTACTATAATATTGATAATCATTATATTCTTGAGAAAGAGCAAAAGGAGTATTAACTAACCATTCATCAGAACGGATTTCTCTATTGACACCTATGATGGTATTATTCGATAATTCTTTCGAGGTATCTACTCTATTTTGCCATGCTCCTATTGAAGAACCATTTAATTTTCCTAATACTAAAATTGTTAAAATGATAAGAGCAATTCCATATCTTTTTTTATAGATAAAATCATATAATTTATCAATTTTAAAAATGAAATGACTTCCTAGATAAAAGATAAAAATAGAGAATAAGAGAAATAAAGAAGGATTAATCTTTAACCATTTATGAAAAGATAGATTAGAAAACTGAAAAAAAGAAGTAATTGGTAATGATAAGAGTAAACTAATCAGTATTAGAATTATTATTTTACTTTTTAACTTCATACTATCTTTCCTTCCTATTAATAAAGTAGAAATATTCTTTCTACTTTTATTTTTTCAACATTCTTTTTAGTTTTCTTACAGCTCTTCTTGGAATACTAGCTCTTGGTGGTTGATTAGGAACTGCATTACTAACATAAACGACATCTTTCTTAATTTTCTTGTTTGCTTCAATCGTTTCTTCACTTTCCTTGATTGGATCTTTTTTATAACTTACTTTAATTTCTGATTGATCAAATTTTTTATCATGCATAAATTTATCAAAGTTTGTTAAAAATTCTTGATATCCTTTTTCTAATGGATAATTCTTCATGTATTCGATTCCTTTTGTAGAACATTCTTTTTGTAATTTCTTGTCTCTTAATACTTTTAATATTGCATTCGCAACGGCTTCTTCTTTTGCCTCAGCAAGAATAGCAGAATCATTTGGAAAATCATATAAATTATTCTCTCGATATAATTCTACAACAGGAAGACCTGCTGCCATCATTTCAAATGGAATTCTAGAAGGATTAGAAGCACTCATACATAGACCTACTTCACACTTATTATATAATTCATTACAATCTTCTACTGAGATAATTCCTAGTTGTTCTACATCAATATTTTTGATTGATATTTTAGGAGAACCATATAAATAGATTTTTAAAGAAGGATCTATTTCTTTTACAATTTGTAAAGCTTTTAAAGCTAATCTATCACAACGTCTTGGTTTTTGAGGTTGAAAGATAAAACAAATAGCATGTTCTTTTTCAACATTTTTTAATTTTTTATATACATTTAAATCAGCACAGAAACTAAAATAATTAGCATTTAGATGAAATTCTTTTCTCATCTTAGCACTTAACCATTTTCCAATAGATATTACATTAATATCATTACGATAACTATTCTCCGCTTCTATATAATAATCTCCCATAGAAAAGAACCAAGGTTCATAATCTTGAACAAAATACATTTTTCTCTTACAATTTGTTTTCATAACAGGTTTCACAGTATTAAAAGAAGTTGCGACGATAGCGTCATATTCTTTAGTAACATCCCATCCAGCAAATGGATTAACATTACTTTTTCCATAGAAAGACTCTATTTCTTCTTTTAATTTTCCAGGAAGTGTTGATGGATCAGTTTCAATATAAGCATCACATTGATAACCTTCTTTAATTAAAGCATTGATATTTTGAAAAATAGTTCTATGTCCACCAGAACCTTTTAATAATCCTGGAATTAACCATGCGACTCTACCTTTTTTATTCTTATTATTTTTATCTTCACAAAATCCCATCATTCTTCTCCTTTCAATTTGTCTTTCTAATGTTTCTTCTGATAAAGAAAAACTAGCTTTCGCATCATCTTGTATTTTTAATACTTCACTATATTCAATATTTCTTTTTACCGTTGTAGAAACTGATTTTTGATGTTTTCTAAAATAATTTAAGGATTCCCTATTATAAGCAATATCCCCATTTTTTAAAACTTGTAAGTAAATATACCAATCTCCAGCTACTTTATAATCTTTTGCTTCTTCAAATATTTGAAATAAATTCTTATCATTTTTCCAAACAAGGGAAGAAACATTTAAAATTGAATTATTATAGCTTAAAGAATCATTAATTTCATCTTCTCCTGTTGCGATATAAGATTGATCCCATTTATGAGTATGAAAGATATCAGCCCAATCTCTACAATCTTCTCCAATAATATTATTCTCTTCATCTATCTTTTTTGATTCTGCATAAGATAAGACTACTTTCTTATTTTCTTGAAAAGGTTCCATTACCTTTTCTAAGAATCTATTGTTACAACTATCATCTGCTTCGGCTATCCAAAAATAATCTCCTGTTGCATTCTTTAATCCCTTTTGCCATTGAGAAAAAACTAATCCAGAATTCTTCTCGTTTTCAATTAATTTTACTTTAATATCTTTTATCTCTTTAATTTTTTCCTTGATAACAGAAACACTATTATCAGTAGAACAATCATCTAAAATGATGATTTCATGAATTGGATAAGTTTGTAGAAGAATCGAATCTATTCTCTCAATTATAAAATTTTCATAATTATAATTAGGAATGATTACTGATACTTTTAATGGATTATCTAATCTTAATTTTTGATTCTTTTCTTTATAAATATTTACTTTCATAAATTATCACCTGTTATTTTTCTAACATATATACAAAATGTTTACTATAATTCTTATTATAAAATCTACTATTTACTAATTTTTTATTCCATTTATTTAACATATAAGTAGTTTCTTGTTTTGTTCTTTCTAGTTTTTCTTTACTTAGATCTAGTCCTCTTGATTTTGATTCATAATGGTATAGTTCTACGGTTGGTACAAAAAGATTATAATAACCTTTCTCTAGTAATTTTAAATTAAAATCAACATCGTTAAAGTTTACTTTTAATTCCTCTTCTAATCCACCAACTTCTTGATATTTCTTTTTTGATACCATTAGACAAGCTGCTGTTGAACCATCATAATTGTAAGGTACAATTAGTCTTCCAAAATGACCATGAGAATTTCTATCAGCATTAATATAGGCATGAGAAGCAATTCCATTAATTCCTAAAATTAAACCACCATGTTGAATGGTATTATCTGGATATAATAGTTTTACTCCTACTGCTCCTACATGAGGACGAGAAGCATACATTAACATTTTTTCTATCCAATCATTGGTAATTACTTCTGTATCATTATTTAATAATATAATGTATTCTCCTTCAGCAATTTTTACTGCTTCATTATTCAAATAAGAATAATTAAATTCACATTCTAATCTTTTTACTTTAAAATTCTTATGTTCTTTTTTATATTTATCAAATAAATCAAAAGTTTCTTGTTTTTCACTATTATTATCAATAATAATAATTTCATAATTATCATAAGTTGTTTTTTTATAAATAGATTTTAAACAAATCTCTAATATATCTTTATAATCTCTTGTTGGAATAATAATAGATACTTTAGGTTTTCCAATTTTATAATTAACAATATAAGTTCCATCATTATTACTACTATCTACAAAACCTTCTATTTTTCTTCTCTTTAATGCTGCTTCCAAAGCTCTCTTTCCTGCATCTACTGCTTTTGGTTTTGCTGAAATATTTTCAGAAGTAGAACCAGGAATAATTCTCCAGTGATATAGAATTTTAGAAATATGATAAATCTTTTTTGCTTTCTCTGTTAGTCTAAGAATTAAATCATAATCCTGTGCTCCATCATATTCACTTTTTTCTCCTCCTACTTCATCTAATAATTTTTTACTAAAGGTTGTTAAATGACAGATATAATTATTACTTAATAAAGTATCTGGTGAAAAATCTGGTTTAAAATAAGGATCACAACGTAGACCACTCGTATTAATTTTATCTTCATCAGAATAGATGAAATCAATTTCCTTATCTTTATTCAATACTTTCGCTACTTCATATAAAGCATCTTTAGAAAGAGTATCATCATTATCTAATAAAGAAATATAATCTCCTGTTGCTAGTTCAAAAGCAGAGTTTGTTGCCTTTGAAATATTTCCATTTTCTTTTCGATAAACTACTTTGATTCTTTTATCTTTTTTCTTATATTTTTCTAATGTTTCTTTTACTTTAGGATCAGTTGATTTATCATCAGCAATACATAATTCCCAATTCTTATAATTTTGTCCTATTACTGAATCCATACATTCTTCTAAATAATTAATAGGAGCATTATAGACAGGTACAACAATAGAAAATTTTGGATTATATTTTAATTCTTTTACGGATTCATGAATTTCATGTTTCGCAATCCATTCATTATATTCTTCCACGTTGAAAGGATCAATACAATTAATATTAGATTCTTCCCATTGTACTTTATCTCTTAGTGCTCTTAAGTAATAACCTATCATTTTAGGAGGTACTAGGAAATGATGTCTTTTCCATAATAAGCGAACTGCACGATAGAATAATTTACATATCGTATAAATCTTTTTAAAGAATTTTCTAATAAATGAATTGTTTAATCGATACTTTAATAATACTCGATTCTTTTCATAAACAGTTAAAATAACATTAGGTTTCCATATTGATAATCTTTCTACGATAGAAATTTCTTGTTCTTCCTTTTTAAACTTCTTTTCAAAAATTAGTTTCTTTCCATTTTCTATTTTTACTTTTACATCAATATTAATAATTCCATCTACAAAAATTCTAGGTCTTGCGGTTCCAAAAACTTTAAATCTCGTAATATTACAATCTTCTACTTGTCTTTGCTCAAGAATTTCGAATTCTGTAAATAATTTTTTCTTTATGTTTTCAATGATTCTCATGTTAGTATTAAACCTCCTCAGCAAAGCCTTTTTCTAGTTTTCTAAAGATTAGTAATCCGATAAAGAAGATTACTGTAGTAATTACAATTAAATAAAGAATTGATAAAACACTTGGTAATTGATGATAGATAAAAATATCACGATAAGCTTCTATTAATTCTGTTAAAGGATTCATATATAATACCCATCTTATTTTTTTAGGAAATAAAGTCGTTGGATATAATATAGGTGTTGCATAAAATAACATGTTAATAATAAATTGAACAATATATTCAACATCCTTTATATAAATATTAATGGCACTCAAAGCCAATACAATTCCTAGAGTTAAGAAAAATTGGATAATAGCAAATACTGGTAATAAGACTAAGTGCCATGATACTCCTAGTCCACCAATAATACAAAATAATAAGATTATAAGACAACTAATAAAGAAGTTAACTAATCCACTAAGAGCAACTGATATCGGTAATATTTCTCTTGGAAAATATACCTTCTTAATAATTCCAGCATTTATTCTAACCGTAATCATACCTTGTGTTAATACCGTTGTAAAAAAAGTCCAAGGAATAATACCTACAATCAAATATTGTAAATAATTTTCTGTTTTAATTCTCATAATATAAGGAAATACAATAGCATATACTAATACTTGTAATAAAGGATTTAAAAAAGACCATAAAACTCCTAGAAAGGAGCCTTTATATTTTCCTCTTATTTCTTTCTTTACATTACTTTTTAATAATTCTCTATAATTATATAAATTCTTTATCATAGAATTACACCTCTACTTGCATACCTTTAAATATTCATCGATTACTTTGTCTACTTTACCATCCATTTCCACATGTCCATTATTAATCCAAATCGCTCTTGTACAAAGTTTTTTAATACTATCTAGAGCATGAGATACAATGACAATTGTCTTATCACTTTCTTTTAACTCATGAAGTTTTTGAAAACACTTCTCTTGAAAATGTTGATCTCCTACGGCTAATATTTCATCAATTAATAAGATTTCCGCTTCTACATTAATCGCAACAGAAAAAGCTAATCTCATATACATTCCTGAAGAATAAGTTCTTACTGGATTATCGATAAAATCTCCTAATTCAGAAAATTCAATAATATCATCTATCTTCTTTTCTATTTCACTTCTTGTTAATCCAAAAATAGAAGCATTAAAATAAATATTTTCACGACCTGTAAAATCATCATGAAAACCTGCACCTAATTCTAGTAGTGAAGTTAATTTTCCTCTTGTTATAATTTCTCCTTTAGTAGGATAAATAATCTTTGTCATTAACTTTAATAAAGTTGATTTACCACTACCATTAACACCAATTAAAGCAACTGTTTCCCCTTTTTTTATCTTTACATTAATATCTTCTAATACCGTTCTTGTCTCAGCTTTATTATTCTTCCAAAATACTAATCTTTCTTTTAAAGTATTTGGTTTATCAAAATAAACTTTAAATTTCTTAGTAACATTGTTTACTTCTATTGAATATGGACTTGTTTTAGTCATAAAACACCTCAATCTTTAAAAATTTATAATTACATGTCTACTGTATTATATCATATTTTTTCTTATATACCAATAGTTTCCATTCTACTAGAACTAGTTAAGAATTCCTTTTTTTCAAAATTATATTGATTATTTTATTCACTATCATAGAAGATAAGAAAGAACATAGAAATACGATAGGTACTATGATAAGTATAGATAATATTAGATTTTGATTAATTGTATAAGGAAACTGTATCATTTTATAGAAAAGAGAATCATAAATATAAGAGAATAAATAAATTCCTAAAGAATTTTCTGAAATCATTTGGAATAGTTTTTTTCCTTTTTCAGACTTTATCTCTTTTTGATAACAGAATAAAAATATACTAGTAGATATCATCATCGTAAATAGATTTTGATAATAATCACTTACCATTGGTTTCCCATTTCTACTTTGAATGATATTTATCATTGTCTGTAAGAATAAAGAACCTAATATAATCATGGTTAAATAATTCTTCTTTATTTTAGGTTGATATTCTCCTATATAAGAACCTATATAATAATATAATATCGGATATAACATAATCCACCAAGAAGGAAAGATATTGATACTTGAATTTATATCTTTCAAAGTTGCTGGACATACGGTTAATAATCCTAATATTAGTATTAGTAATTGTTTTTTTCTTTTATCAGGAATATTTTGATATAAGATATTGAAGAAAGGGATTAATAGAAATAATCCAATATACATTTCTACATACCAAGAATAATAATTTGTTTGAAAACGAAAGATTCCTAATAATAAATCTAATAGATTGGAATCTTTTAAATGAAAGATACGAAAAGGAATACATAGAAATGAAATAATCAAATATACCAATAATATTCTTATAATAGATTGATAATGATTTTTATCTACCTGTTTCTTCCTTTTACAATATCCTGTTAATAATAAGAATAATGGTACACAGACAAATGATAAATTTCTAAGAAAAAGGAATAAATTAATAATATTATTATCCATTCTATTTCCATAAAAACCAGTATTTAAAAATACATGAACGATAATAACAAATAAAACAGCAATTGATCTAATCAAATCTAGTCCAAAACTTCTTTTCATTTTATTCCTTCTTTCTATGATTCTTTTTTGAAAAAAAGCGATTTGAAATCGCTTAAAAGTCAGTATACCAAACACTCATATCAACAGTTCCTTTAATACCAGGTACTGTTTCTTGAGAAGAATATTGCCATCCTACAACTTTATCATTTTGATAAGTATTAAAATGATTATATTGAGCAATCCATGTTATTTGATTCTTTAAATAATCAGAGTTTAATACATTTTCTGCAAGATTTTTATACGTATAGATTGTGGATAAATTCTGATATCCATTATTTTTCATAATATCCATAAATCCTCTAGTTATCTCTTCATAATCTTGTGTTGTTAAATGTTCTGTAATCGAATTAGATTCTAAGTCAAAGAATATTCCTATTCTAGGTTTCATTTCATATTTCTTCATTAATTGAATGGTAAAATTTGCGTAGTCTTCTCCTTCTTCTTTATTTTCTGCATAACTATAAATATAGATTCCGTAAGGAATTCCTAATCTTTTTAAAGCTGTAATATTTCTTTCTAATTTAGAATCTTCATATTCAGAAGAAGCTGCAATTCTAAGGATTACACCATCAAGATCTCCTTCTTTTTGAACCGTATACCAATCAATATTTCCTTGCCAAGCAGATACATCCATTACTTTTTTTACATCTTTGCCAATCATAACTCCTAGGGAATTAAAGAAATATTTCTTTCCCATTATAGTAATCCAATCGGTTGCTTGTTTACCATTTTTATCTTTATAGTACGTATATCCATTCTTTTGATAGAAACCAGTTACTTTATGAATAACACTCGTATCTAATAAATATTTTTTTCCATCTTCTTTTAAATATAATCTAATTTCTACAGCTTGGATATCATAACAATCTGCACCCGTTATTTCATTATTTTTTGCCCATGATAGCCAACCAAAAGTATCTGTATGAACTCGATAATAGATATCATACTTTTTGCCTAATTCCCCATCTAATTTCATTCGAAGAAGTTGAATTCCCTTTCCTTCTCCTTTGGTTCCTGTTAATTCTCCACTCTTTTTATATTCTTCTTCCCAACCTTTTTCATCTACATAAGATTGATACAAAATATTTCCTTCTAGAGAAGAATCTAAGAAAATAGTTAAAGCTTCCATTCTTAAATCTTTTCCTGTTGTACCAATAGTTTCTCCTTCTTCTACAGCTTGCTGATCTCCAATATTTCTTACATGAGCACTATACGTAATACTAGCTTCTTTTTTGATTAAACAATTTCCTGTATTTTCTATGACTTCATCTTTAGATACAAATTTAATTTCGATACTTTCAATTCTAAAACCAATTTTTTCTGTTCCAGCTGCCTCTCCATTTTTGGCCCATCCAAGCCAACCAAACTCTTCTACATGAACACGATAATAAATATCATAATAATTTGAAACATCCCCTGTTAATTGTATTTTAATTTGCTCTATTTTTTTAGATTTTCCAGTAGTACCTGATATTTGATTATTCTTCTTCCAAGAATTTTCCCAACCTTGTCCTTCAATATAAGATTTATATTGTAAGGCTCCACTATATTGAGCAAATTCAAAACCAATTTCAAAAGCTTCTATTCTTTTTCCTTTACCAGTTGTTCCTGTAATTCCACTTGTAACCCTATTTAACCAACCATAATCTTCTACATGAGAAGTATAAGATAGAAAATCATTTTTTTGTTTATAAGAGTTTCCAGTATTTTCACCTGTTCCTTTTTTTACTAATTTGATTTCTATTGCTTCTAGTCTTTTTGCAAGACCAATAGTACCAGCAGTTTCTCCATTTTTAGCCCATTCTAACCAACCATAATCAGCAGCATGAACACGATAATAAATATCATATTGATTGGCAATCTCCCCTGTTAATTTGATTCCAATTGCTTCTAAACGAAGGGCTTTTCCTTCAGTACCAGATAATTCCCCATCTTTTTTATATTTCGTTTCCCAAGCATAGTTTTCAATATAAGTAATATATTCAACAGATCCAGAAAGAGAAGATTCTAGATTAATTTCAATTGCTTCCATTCTTTTAGCTTCTCCTGTTGTTCCAGATAAAGTCCCATCTTTAACCGAATTCATCCAACCAATATTTTCTACATGAGTACGATACACAATATGAGCATTACCTGCTTCTTCTATTGATACTGGGACATCATCTATTTCATTAACTACAAAAACATTCTTATCTAAAGCATATGTCATTTTTGGCATTAGATAAGAAAAGATAGTTAATATAATTATCATAATCAAAAAAGTATTCTTTCTCATATTAATCTATTAATCCTTTCATTCATGATAGTATTTTTCCCACTTATTTCGCTATTATTATACCAAATTTTTCTTTTTTTTTCTACAAAAAAAAGTAGATAGTTATCTACTTCATAAGATACCATTTAGAAAAAATATCTAATTCTTTTTTAAATAATATCTAGAAATACCAAATCCAAGAATACTTAAACCTAATATAGAAACATAAAAAAGAATAGAATCACCTGTTCCAGGATTATTTGTATTATTATTTGGATTATTAGATTCTTCCTTTTTCTTTCCTACTAAAGCATAAGCGCTTAAATGATCTAAATCTACATCAGCCGTTACAGATGTTAAAAAGAAGTTCTTTACATCTGTTACTGCAAAATTATTCTCATCATCTAAATAAACAAATTGTAAAGAATCATATTCTTTCATTTTTTCTGTAAGATTAATTTTTAAAGTTAATGCATCAGAATAACCAAAATCATCTTCATCAATAGTAATAGAATATAAAGATAAAATATCTCCATATGGTTTAACATTAGTCTTAATAGTTTCCAAAATAGTACTATATAAAGATTTATCTATTCCATAAGTAGTTTGTACTTCTTCAGGAGTAAGTGGTAAGATATCATCCATATTTAAAGTAAAGTTATGTCCTTCTTCAAATTGAAATATAGCAGTAGCTAATCCATTTTCACTTGGTACTGTATAAGTAATAATATTGGTATTTGTATTATCTTCTTCAAAAGGTAACAATTCTAATACTCTAGTAACAGATTCTTTCGTTATCATTTTATTAAGCATTTCTTTTAATTTATCTTTATCATCAGGATATTTCATTCTATCTAAATCTTTTAGTAAATTATCTTCTGCAATTTTACTATTCATTTGAATACTCAATTCAAAAGGAGGATTTTCAATCTTATCATATATTTTTCTAAGATCTCTATGAGTAGGTGATAATTCTTGAATCATTTTCTTAAATATTTCTTGATCTTTAATTCTATCTAATGCCTTCGCTTTCGTATTAATATTAGATGTATATTTAGATTGATATATTTCATAAAGATAATAATCATCCGTTATATGATTTAAAGCTTCCTCTACTATTAAAATATCTTTCGCCTCGATAGCAATTTCCATTAATCTTTTCTGATCTGTTATTTTTTGAATTTGACTAGCTACTTTATCATTATAGGTTACAAATCTATAACTCTTTTTAAATAATCCCATATTATCACCAATCTTCTCTATTTATTTTTATTTGAATTGTTAAGTATCTCTTTCCTAATCCACAATTACATTTCCGGTAACCATCAATAGAACAATCAATTGATAAACCACAATTACAACAAAATTGTAAATAATCTCCTATTAATTCTTCTTTGTTTTTCATAACTTCGATATCCTTAAATGACATTTTTGGAAAAGAAGAACATCCACATTCAAATTTAAATTGTTCTCTTTGTACATCATTATAGAAATCATAATAAATATGATAACAAATCTCTTTATGACATTCTGGACAAATTCCAATATAATTTTTTATTCCTTCTAATCGATCTTTTTGATTATTTGCTAATCGAACAATATCTTCCTTGTCAGAATATTTATTTAATATCATTTGAATATCTTCAATCCGATTAATTGCTTTGATTCCCTTTAATAATAAATGATATCCATAATTAGAAAAAGTAATTTGAAATTTCTCATCTAAAATAATTTTTCTTAATACTTCATCATTTTCAACTACTATATGAAATATAACTTTTTTATCTTCATCTGTTTTATAATCTTTATATTCTACCATCAATGTAGTACTACCTTTCTTCTTAGCAGTCAATTCATATTTTACTTCAGTTATATTTCTTACGGTTGTTTTCCCTGTTTTTTTTATCTGTTATTGTTTCTTTTTTCACAGCTTCACTCTTTTGAATGTCTACAATACTCATCTTCAAGTTTTCTATCGATAACTCCATTATTCGTTTGTAAAGAAACAGTAATAATTCCTGGTTTCTTCTTTCCACAACCAGTAGTAACAAGTAATCCAACAATTAGTATGAATAACCATCTTTTTTTCATTTCATTCTATCCCCACTTATAATAACTATCACAATTACATCATACTTTTTTTACTACAAAGAAATAAGAATAATTGTTCTCTCATAAACATGAAAGAAATGACCTAGTCAAATGACTAGGTCTTACTGTATTTTTTATGCTTGTTTATAAGTTATTTCATCATAGACAAATTCTACAGTATTCATAAATGCTTCTACTTGTTTATCATCGTATTCAGCATCATACACTTCATATTGAAATAAGTGATAATCATTATTAACTTTGGTTCTATAAACATAATGTACCATAGACTTTTCTACATATTTATAAGTTTCATAGTTAAATCCATTAATAGTTACTTTATCAACTTTTTCTACTTGTTCATCAAATGGATATAAAGCATATACAGAAGATTGATTAGTATAATAATAGATGTAACAATTCTTTCCTAGATCTTTAAATCCATTCATATCTGATATACTTTCAGGTACTTTATATTTAACATGTTTCTTTTCTATTACTTTAGTAAATGTCACTTTTTCTTTAGATTCAGTATCCTTACTAGTATTATTAGTAGTTGTTGTTGTTTTATCACATCCTGTTATCATAAACAATCCAAGCATAACAAATAGTCCAAATAATATTTTCTTTTTCATAAATTCTTACTCCTCCATTTCATAATCTATTAAAAGTATAACATATTATTTTAATTCTGATGAAATAATAATCCCAATTTTTTCTAATGATAATAACTAAATAATGCTTCCACAATATCAGGATAATCAATTGCCAGTGTTTTTCGATTAAATAATCGATAATTTGATCCATTATCCCACCAATAAATTGGTATACCATTTTCACTCGCATATTTAGAAAATAATCCAGCAACTTTAACTCTAGTAGCTTGATCACTCTCAGCTTCAGTCATACCAAATTCACCAATTAAGATTGGCATTTTATACATTCTAGAATAGTTATTAATGATTCTAAACATTCTCACTATCCTATCTTCTTGAGATCGATATCCATGAATTTCTAATATGAGATGTCCATCTATTGTATCAATAAATGGCTTGTACATTAATGATTCAATTTCAATTGGATCTAATTGAGCTCCATAAGTTGGTATAATTAAGAATCTAGTAGCATTATTACCACCAGTATTTCTTACTAGAGTAATTAATTTTTGAGACATATCATGTAGTATTCTCATATTAGCAGCATCAGTTTTACTCTTATTAACATCCATTATTTCATTATAAAATTCAAATAAAAGTTTATTATCATAATCTTTAAAATAATTTGATATTTGACTCCATAAATTTTTCAAATTATTTAAATCTTCCTCATAAGTAGATACATCAGAATAAATCCATCTATAATTGTCACTCATACCAGCATCATGATGAACATTTATAATAATATAAAAATCATATTTATAGGCCCAGTCAACAACAGTTTTACTTTTTGAAGCCATGCTGGATCAATTACACCATTATCACCTAAATGATTATAATAGGAAACAGGAATTCTCATACTAGTAAAGCCCATTTCTTTAACAGTTCTAATTTGATCTTCTGTAATTCTAGGATTACTCCACATATAATGATCAGTATCTAACATCTTACCCCAAGATTTATCCATAGCATCTAAGGAATTACCCATATTAATACCAACTTTCATCTTCTTAGTTAATGTAAGTGATGGACTTGTATAAGATTTACTAGTAGTTGTTTTATCTTCTACTTTCCAAGCAAAAGTACTTGAAAGACCAGTTCGATTACTATCATTAGTATTAATTTTATTAATAGGTATATTAATAACAGGTTTTAAGTGATGATCACCTTCGATAATTGCATATTCTCCACTAGTTCCCCATCCTTGATATAAATCTCTTGTATAGATATGTCCATATTGAATATGATATAAACCCCATTTACCAAAAGTTCTTGCCTCACCAATACTAACATCAATTCTTCTTGTTGCTAACCAATAGTTTTGATCCGTAAATTTAATTAATGGTTCATAGTAAAGAGAAAATCCTAAATCAGTTACTTTTATTTCATTACCATAACTAGTTCGAGTAATATATTTATTTTCTGTAAGTTTAGAACTTAAATCAGATCCTTGAATGATACTTCTAGATTTACTTTGTATTTCAATTATTTTATTCTTATTTAATAAATTACCTTCCGAATCATATTCAAAATCTTCTTCTTCATTATCATTTTGAATTGGATAATAAGTATTTGAACTAATAGCAATTCTTTCACCATACTATAAAGTTTATCTGCAATATCATTCAAAAGATATACTCCATTATTATATCCTTTGGGAGCCTTTAATTTTATTGACGAAGTAGTTTGTGTCTCTGCAACTAAATCAACTGTACCATTATCATTTATTTTTAAAACTCTCCACACTAAATCTTCTGAATAAATATCATAATCTTCCTCTAATCCAGAATTAGAAGACGAAACTGTATACATATTATTTGCATTAGGAATATATTCTACATAATCTCCTACTTCTAAATTTCTAGGATTTAATGCATATCTTACTTTTATTGCATTGAAATCTGCTTGTACATATTCTACTCCAAAACTTAGAATTATTGATTGCTGAGTTGTTGGCAAATCATTTGCTGATACATCCTTCTTATATCCTACTCTTACTTTATAAGTTTCCGTTGTATTCCCTTTTAATTCCTGATATCTTGCAAGAGCAGCTCCATCAGCATATGAAACATTATATTCTAAATAAGATGGCAAGTTGTTTGATGTAATAGTAGTCACTGCTCCATCTCCTATTTTGTAAGTTAATGTAATAATATCAATCATCGCATCTATAGAACCATCATTTACAGCATCTACTGTAAATTCATAAAAATCTCCTGGTTTAGATAGAGTTACTTGATAAGTAACTTTTGTAGTATCTGATGAAATGATATTTGCAGCCGAATCATCAGTACCCATATCTACACTACCCTCTGTTACCTGAACATTATTCCAATAAACATTCCAAGTTTGTTGTAAAATTACACTATTACCATTAATTGTTATAGTCTTTGAAAGTAAAGCATACCCAATGGTAATGAAAAAAAGTAATGATACGAACGCTAATTGTATATTTGATCTTTTTAATCTCTTTCTCATACTACACCTTACTCTTCTCTATTCTATCATAATTATATTATACATATTTATTTAAATCAATAATGTTCAAATTATTAACTTTGAAAAAGCCAAAACCATATTTTAAAATAATCAGAGTGTTACTTGAAAAAAATTGGCTTCATTTCACAAAAATCAATTTTTTTCATTTTTGCGAATCATTATAAACAAAATAACCTAGTCTCACGACTAGGTCTTCAGTGGGCAATTAATTAATCAGTCCGTAACAATTTAATTATAATTAAATTCTTATTTTATAAATCTTTTAAATTTTTTGCAATTAGTATCTAGATTTGGTATTTAAAAATACATATTGACATAGAACATTTATTTGATATACTAACATTGGAACATTTAGTTGTTGAGTGTCTACCTCCAATCCAACATAGAGTGGAGGTTTGAGAGAATGAAAAAACGTGAATACAACATAAAGTTACTTCGCTACATATCACTCATTTTACTACTCTTAACCTTACTGG
>CADBSF010000074.1 GCA_902797265.1 uncultured Erysipelotrichaceae bacterium | reverse complement strand
CTATATACATTAGCTCTTGGATTATCCCATGAACGGAATACGGCTTTAATAGCTCCCATTAATTGTTCTTTTGGATCTGTAGGGAATTCCTTACCAATTTTCTTTTTATATTCTTTCTTGAATTGAGCAGCTAATTCTTTTAAATCATTTGCGTCTAATTCAATATCTTGTTTAACTCCTTTTTTATCTTTCATCTTATCGATTAATTCTTCAAAGTATTTCTTTCCAACTTCCATTACAACATCAGAATACATTTGAATAAATCTTCTGTAGCAGTCCCAAGCCCATCTAGGATTATTTGATTTTTCTGCTATTACTTCTACAACTTCTTCATTTAAACCAAGATTTAAAATGGTATCCATCATACCTGGCATGGAAGCTCTAGCTCCACTTCTTACAGAAACTAATAATGGATTTTCTTTATCTCCAAATTTCTTTCCAGTAATTTTTTCCATTTTCTTGATGTACTCATTAATTTGAGATTGAATTTCATCATTGATTTCTCTCCCATCTTCATAGTACTTTGTACATGCTTCAGTTGTAATTGTAAACCCTTGTGGTACAGGTAGTCCAATATTAGTCATTTCTGCTAAGTTAGCTCCTTTTCCTCCAAGAAGTTCTCTCATATCAGCATTACCTTCGCTGAATAAATATACATATTTGTGCATTATGATTCCTCCTTATCAACATATGACACGAATATTATAACAAAGTACCCCTTTTTCTACAACAATTATTTGTAAAATATCACTTATTTTTCATATTTTTGTAAAAAGAAAAGTAAAGATTTCTCTTTACTTAATAAATTCACTCATTTCTTCTCTAGTCATAAATCCTGTTTTTTCTTTCACGATTCTTCCTTTTTCAAATATTTTAAAACTAGGTATTGATAAGATTTTATACTCTCTAGCAAGACTAGATAATTCATCTATATTGACTCTTCCTATTTCTATTTCTTTTACCTCTTCTATAATCGGTTCCATCATTTTACATGGACCACACCAATCTGCATAAAAATCGATTAATATTCTTTCTTGCTCGATTACTTCTTGAAACTGTTCTCTTGATTTAATATCTATCATAATAATTCTCCTAATCTATTTTTCCTATGTTATCTATTTTCTTTTTTTCAATTAATTTTTCTACTAGTTTTTTATCTGTAATTTTATATTTTAATAATATTTTTACAGTTTCTGTATTTGCTTCTTTTACTGTTATTTCTTTCGAAGATACTCTTTTTCCTAGTTGATAAATTTCCTCTACAGATTGTGTTAATATAGTTGTCTTCTGAGATATAATCGGTGTTTTATTTAACATGAAATCGATAAAGAAACTTTCTTTATATAAGGAATTATTTCCTAATGGAATCATTAATACGATAAAGATTGCAAATAGAAGAATATATCCTTTTATAAAAGATAAGACTCCTCCCAGTATTTTAGAAGGAATAATTAATACGATAGTCATATTTACAATTTTTTGAATCCATTTAGATAATTTTAATAATAATTCATATAATCCTAATAATATACAAAATATAATAATAAAAGCAAGTGCTTGATAAAATAAAATATTTAATGATGAAATATTATTTATATTTCCTCTAAATTCAATAAAAGGAAAGTATAAACATAGAAAATTACCGATTACTCCTTTTAATAAAAAGGAAATAATAAATACAATTATAATTCCTACTAAAGAAAATGCCTCTTTAATGAAACCTCTTTTAAATCCTGCAATAAAGAATATTGCTAGTATTAAAATAACGCAAATATCAAAGATATTCATTGTATCACCTACCAAACTATATTAACATTATAACGTATTTATGAAAAATATGCTATAATTATTTTAGGAGTGATTATTATGTTTCTAGAATTCATGCTTAGTATTGGTTTTTTAGAAGAAGATGTTATACAAATTATGAATACATATCCTTTAAATCAAACATTAGATTCTACTTTATTATTTAATACTAAGAATTTATATCACTATTTACAAAGAAACAGTTTTTCTAATAAAGAATTTATTTCTATTATTAAGATCATTCCTCAAATCATAATCATGAGTATAGAGAATATTAAATTGAAAATATTAGATTTAGGAGATTTAGGATTTCGAAAACTAGAAGCTTTTCAAATGATAAAGAATGATCCTTATATATTAGAATATTCAAATATCAAAATAAAGAATCGTATGAAAAAATTATTTGAAATAGGATTTGATTCCATTAGTATTCATGATATTATTCTAACAGATACAAAGATATTATCGTATGATATCAATAAAGTAAGTAAAAGATTCCTTTATTTAGAAGAATATGGTTATAAGAAAGAAAATATCTCTTATATCTTAGCCACTTGTCCAGAACTAATTCATCGAACGATTTCTTCTTTAGAAAATCAATTAAGAAGATTTCAAGAAATGGGATTTTTAAAGAATGATATTATTCATATTACTTCTGATTTACCAGGAGTTCTTCTATGGAATGAAGAGATGGTAGAAACACAATTTAATGATTTCTTAGAATATGGATTTATGGAAAAAGAAATAATTCAAATTATTAGAAAAATTCCGATTTTATTAAAAGAGAATTATTTTCAAACAGTACTTGATAAATTAAAAAATTTAGAAAAGATTGGTTTTTCTAGAATCGATACTATTTCAATGGTAAATCAAAATCCATATCTATTATTATATTCTACTTTAAGTATTTCTTCTAAAGTAGAAGAAATCAGAAATATATCTTTTAGTAAGGATGATGTTCTGCATTTACTAAGAGAAAATCCTTTGTTATTTGGATATGATATTCATACAATTGAAGATCGATTATCATTCTTAGTTTCTTTCTTTTCAAAAGAAGAGATTGTAAAACGTCCTCAATTATTACGATATAATGTTACTTTATTGCAGAATAGATTCCAATTATTAAAGGATTATCATTCTTTTCAAGATAGAGAGGATTTATTTTTGATGGATTCTTCTTTCTATCAAAAATATCCAAATCTAAGGAGGGATTAGATGGATGTACTAATACGTTATGGATTTTCCATAGAAGAAATTCAAAATATGATGGATACTAATATATTGATTCATACAATATCAGATAAAGATATTGCAAAACTATTAGAGTTATTAAATCAAGAAGGTTGTAGTAGAAATGAAATAAAGAATATAACCATTACCAATCCCTTTTATTTTAATCAAAGTGATGAGTCTATTATTCATTTGTTTTCTACTTTAAGAAAAATTGGTTTTCATTCTTTAAAATATTTAATAGATATGAATCCTTATCTATTAAATTTAAAGAGTGAAGACATATTATCAATATATCAAGAAATGAAAAAGAAAGGAGTTCAAGATAAGGAAATATTGGATTATATTCAATATCAATATCTTGTATAATACTATGAATATTGTTATTAGAGTAAATGATGAAATTAAGAAAAAGATGATTGAATACTACAAGGATAAAGTTCGAGATAAAGTAATTCCTTATGTTGTATTTCAAGCACAAGAAGAAGATACCGTTATTACAATGTATGAGTCTGGAAAAGTAATGTTTCAAGGAGTCAGTGCAGATGTAGATGCTTCTATGTGGACAGTTATGTTAGAAAATACGGATCAAAAAAAAGAAGAGAAGAAGAAAGAAAATAAAAAATATTATAATTGTAATCAAGTGGGAAGTGATGAAGTTGGAACAGGAGATTATTTTGGACCAATTGTCGTTACTGCTTGTTATGTAAAAAAAGAAGATATTCCCCTACTAGAAAAATTAGGAGTTGGGGATTCAAAAAAGATTGATGATAGTAAGATTTTAACAATTGCGAAAGAATTAGCTAAGAATATTTCTTATAAAAGTGTTATTTTAACGAATTCTGAATATAATGAAAAGTATAATAAAAATGTTAATATGAATAAGATTAAAGCAATTATGCATAATAAAGCATTGTATCAATTAGTTCATGAAAACTCTTTTCCTTATGATTATATTATGGTAGATGAATTTGCTAGAGAAGCTAGATATTATGAGTATTTAGAGGGACAACCTGCTATTCAAAAAGGAATTACTTTTATGACGAAAGCAGAAGATATTTCACCAGCAGTTGCTTGTGCATCTATTATTTCAAGATATATCTTTTTAAAAGAATTTGATAAAATGTGTGATGAAATTCATATTCCTCTTCCTAAAGGAGCTGGAAAAGATGTCGATAAGATGGGTGAAGAAGTAGTAGAAAAATATGGAGAAGAGAAATTAAAAGAGATTGCTAAAATGAATTTTAAAAATACTGAGAGAATACTTCATACATTAATTTATTAAAAAAGAAGAACAGTGATTATTGTTCTTCTTTATTTTGTGTATTATCTTCAATTACTTGAGCTTCTACAATTCCTGAGTTTGCTGTTTTGCCTTCTTTTATTTCTAATAAGAATTTCGTTACTGCTAAGGTTTGTTGTGGCATAATGTAGAATTCATAAATACCACAAGTGATAATTCCTAATAAATGATGAGGTAAATAGGAAAGATATAACATAAATAGATCTGCTTTATGTCCTTTCATCAACTCTTCACTTTCTTTTAGAATACTAGATACATCTTTATCAGGATTATCCAAATATAAATAAGGTACTAGTGAATAAGCAAAAGCTTTAATGATACCAGGTATTATGAATAATAAACTCCATAAAATGATAAAAATTGTTTGTAAAAAATAGACCGGAAATATTTTAGCTATTTCATTAAATTTACCAAATAAATCTTCCAATTTATAAGTTTGATTATGTACAAATTTGACTAAATAATCTGTTAACCCTATTTGAACTACATAAGTAAAAAGTCCTATAACAATTGTTAATAATCCTCTACAATTGGAATTACAGTAGTAGTTGACCCTCCAAATCCAGAGATAGTACCAGTTATTAATGTATAGATAATTACTGGTAAAAAGACATCTTGAAATTTTGCTTTATAGGTTTGTTTTGCATATTCCCTTATTTCTTTATTTGACATTTTTCTCCCTCCTTTTTATTCTATTATAAATTTCTTGGTGGCATTTTGCAATTCTTTAATGCATAAACTTTGCCACAACATTCTTTTCCTTCATAACACATTCCTGTTGTTTCACAAGTTGGTCCTAAGACAGAT
>CADBSF010000073.1 GCA_902797265.1 uncultured Erysipelotrichaceae bacterium | reverse complement strand
GTGAGAATCGAACTCACGCATACTAGTGCCACAAACTAGCGTGTTAACCACTTCACCAACGGCGCCATTTCAAAATACATATATATTCTATCAATAAAAAGTCATTTTGACAAGTCTTTTTTTTGAATAACTAGGTATTTATCACACACAGATAGATGTCCTATGAATAAACTAAAAAGAAAGGAAGAGAAAAATGATAAATAATTATAATCCATATTATTATGATTGGTATAGAAATCAAAAAAGAATGTTTCCCAATATGCCAAATCAAAATAATATGTTAGAAAATCCAAAAGATGGTTTTGAAAAAGGAAATATGTTTTCTAATCTATATAATTCCTATAAGTCATATCAACCAACGAATTTAAAACCAAAAACAGAGCAAGAAAAATTACTTTATAATTTACTTGCTATATCTTTTTCTACACATGAGTTAAATTTATATCTTGATTTACATCCAGAAGATCAAAGTATGGTAACTTTATTTAATGATTATAAAAATAAGAAAGAAAAATTAACAAAAGAGTATGAAGAAAAATATGGTCCGTTAACTGTGTGTACTATGAATCAAAATGCAGAGAATTTTAATTGGACGAATTCTCCATGGCCATGGGAGGGATATCATGTTTAAATATGTTAAAAGTTTACAGTATCCAATCAATATAAAGAAAAAAGATTTAAGGATGGCAAAATTATTAGTAACACAATATGGTGGTGCCAATGGAGAATTAGGAGCAGCATTAAGATATTTAAATCAAAGATTAACAATGCCAGATGAGAAAGGACAAGCACTTTTAAATGATATTGGAACAGAAGAATTAGGACATGTAGAAATGTTAGAAACCATGATTTATCAATTAATGAAAGATGCAACTTTAGAAGAAATAAAAGAAGCTGGATTAGATAGTCATTATGCTGAACATGCCAAAGCATTATTTCCAACAGATGCCAATGGAGTACCTTTTACAACATCCTATTTTGCAACCACTGGTGATCCACTTGCTGATCTATCAGAAGACATGGCTGCTGAACAAAAAGCAAGAGCTGTTTATGAAAATTTAATAAATCTAACAGATGATCCTGATGTAATTGGACCACTTCTATGGTTAAGACAAAGAGAAGTTGTTCATTTTGCAAGATTTAAAGAATTATTTGATTATTATGATAAAAAATATAATAAGACAACGAATAATAACAATGACTTTATTTTAGATAATATAGACTTTATCAATATAGAAAATGAATAAGAAAAGGTAGAGAAATCTATCTTTTTTCGATATAATAAATATGGAGGATATAATGTATGAATGATTTAAAAATAAAAACAATTCAGAGAAGTACTAATCAATTATTATCTTTATTAAAAAAATCAAAAAACAAAACAAATATCTTAGTAGAAAATTGTATTTCAGAATTATCATTAGGAGGAAAAATTATTCCTATTAAATATGATACGATTCTATATCAACAAGAAAACAATACACTTTATCTATTATTAAAAAATGGTGTAATAAATAAAGAAAAAATGAAACAAAAGTTAGAAGATAATCATATTCCTTTTACTACTATTACTCATTTGATGAATAAGGATAAATTTTTCTATTCTCAAAATAATTCAAAAGATTTAGTTTTTGCAAGAGAAAAATATCAAATAAATAAAGGAATTCAAAATAGTAAACAAAAAAAGATTGATAGTTGTGTTTATTATCCAAATATTAATGGTTCTTTTTCATTATCTTTTATTGATTCTTTAGGTAGAAAGACTGAATTCATGAAAGAACCGATACGAGGTATCATTGATTTTGATGATCAGATAATAATGATGCATAAGGAAAAAAGAGAATATCATCCAACAGAAAAAGAAATTCTTCAAGCATTAGTGGAAGAAAATATAAATGTAGTAGTAAAGAAAGAAACAAAACTATCAAGTGAGATAAAACATAAATGTCTTGTAAAGAAAAAATAGAGGAGTCTATATGAATAATAGAATAACTTTTACAAAAATCTTAAAACATTTTCATACAGTAAATAAGCATCGATTTAAAGTGTTTCTTTTATGTTGTAGAGTAGGAATTCCCATACAAGGATTATTCCATGATTTATCGAAATATTCTAAAGAAGAATTTTGGGAAAGTGTAAAATACTATCAAGGAGATGTTAGTCCTATTAGAAATTGTAAGATTCAAGAAGGATATAGTAAAGCTTGGCTTCATCATAAAGGAAGAAATAAGCATCATTATGAATATTGGTATGATTATAATTTGAAAGAACCAACTCCTATGATTCCTTTTCGATATGTATTAGAAATGATTTGTGACTCTTTTGCCGCAGGAATGACTTATCAAGGAAAAAAATGGACACAAGAATATCAATTAAGTTATTGGAATCGAGTAAAAGATGAAGCTAGGATGAAACCTGAAATAAAAAAACTTCTTACTACAGTCTATGAAACAGTTGCAAAAAAAGGATTGAAAGCAGGATTAAATAGAAAATATATTAAGAATTTATATGATAATATGTGAATTATAATGACAATTGTAAAAAAACAATACTAGTTTTTGTCTTATTTTAAAAAAAATATACTATAATAATAATAGGAGGAAAGATATGAAAAAAGTATTAGTTAAAGGAAGTTTAATTGTATTAGGAATCGTATTATTAACTGGGTGTAATTTAACAAAAAATAAGGAAAAAGAAGTAGTAAAAGATACTTCATATGAAGTTACATTAAATCATCAAGAAATAGAAACAATGGAAACGGTATCAAATATTGTATTTGAAGTAGAGAAAGACAAGTTAAAAGAGACTGAGTTTTCAGAAGATAAAAAATCTTATTTAGCTAGATCTTTAGTAGCAGGTAGTCCAGAAGAACATACAGGAAAAGAATTATTAGAAACGTATCAAAATTATTTTGGAAAAGATAAAGTAATTGATTTCCAAGATATCAAATGTACGACCATGCAACATGATAGTGAAGCAGAACAAGTTATTTATCATTATGATAAAGGAACAGATAAATATGTTTATAATGAAAAACATCCGGGACATGGTGGGGGAAAAAGTGACTTTATTGGTTCCTATATGGTTTTAGATAATATCAAAGTAACTGATAAAGAATATATTTATGAAGTAAAAATTCTATTTTATGGAAAAGCCTCTGTAGGTGATGTTGGAGGTATGTCATATGGAAAAGGATATGGTTCTTATGACAATGCTATAAACGGAAATAGTGTTATCTTAGATATTGATAATTCAAGACAATATTGGTTTGAATCAGATATCCCATATTTAAATATGAATAAGTTAATGGAAGATTATAGAGATAAACTAGATACTTATGAATTCCATTTTGAAAAAGAAGGAGATCATCTAATATTTAAGAGTTATAATCGTCAGTTTTAGTAAGAAAGAAAACAAGAAAAAATCTTGTTTTTTTACAACAACAAATTAGCACTCTAACTTGACAAGTGCTAAAAAATGAGTATAATATTATTTGAGGAGGGGATAAATATGTATGGATATCCACAAGAAGAAAAAGAAGAAAATGTACTAGAAAAATATGGTCGTAACATAGTGGAAGATGCCAAAAAAGGAAAAATAGATCCAGTAATTGGCAGAGATGAAGAAATACGAAGTATTACCAGAGTATTATCACGTAAGACAAAAAATAATCCCGTATTAATTGGAGAACCTGGAGTTGGAAAAACAGCAATTGTTGAAGGACTAGCTTTAAGAATATTAAAAGGAGATGTTCCAAGTAGCTTAAAAGATAAAACAATTTGGGAGTTAGATATGGCTTCTTTAGTAGCAGGTGCCAAGTATAGAGGAGAATTTGAAGAAAGATTAAAAAATGTTTTGAATGAAATAAAGAAGAGTGAAGGAGATATTATCATGTTTATTGATGAAATTCACATGATAGTAGGTTCTGGCAACACAGAAGGATCTATGGATACTTCTAATATTCTAAAACCAATGTTAGCAAGAGGAGAAATTCATGTTATAGGAGCAACTACTTTAAATGAATATAGAAAGTATATTGAAAAAGATGGAGCCTTAGAAAGAAGATTCCAAAAAGTAAAAGTAGAAGAACCAAATGTAGAAGATACAATTACGATTCTTAGAGGTTTAAAAGAAAGATTTGAAATTCATCATGGAGTAACAATACAAGATAAAGCTTTAATTTCAGCCGCAACCTTATCAAATCGATATATAACAGATAGGTTCTTACCTGATAAAGCAATCGATTTGGTCGATGAAGCGTGTGCAACGATTCGAGTACAGATGGATTCTGTTCCATTTGAATTAGATAGCTTAACTCGTAGAATTATGAGATTAGAAATAGAAAGACAGGCTATCAAAAAAGAAAAAGATGAACTATCTATTAAAAGAAAAGAAGATATTGATAGAGAATTAGAATCCATGAAAGAAAGAGAAAAAGAATTAACTGATGCTTGGAATAAAGAAAAGAATTTGAATAGTGAAATTAGTAAAAAGAAAAAAGAATTAGAACAATTGAAATTTGAACTTGATCAAGCAGAAAATAAATATGACTTGGAAAGAGCAGCTATTCTTCGTCATGGAGAAATTCCTAGAGTAGAAAAGGAAATAGAAGAATTAAATAAGATAGAGAAAAATAAAATATTAAGTGATATTGTAACAGAAAATGATATATGCAATATTATAGCGAAATGGACCAATATCCCAGTTACAAAACTAATGGAATCTGAAAAAGAAAAGATTCTTCATTTGGAAGAAGAAATGAAAAAAAGAGTAATGGGACAAGATGAAGCATTAAAATTAGTAAGTGATGCGATTATGAAATCACGTAGTGGAATTAAAGATCCAAATCGTCCTATTGCTTCCTTCTTATTCCTAGGACCAACTGGTGTAGGAAAGACAGAAGTTGCTAGAACTCTTGCTTTTGAGTTGTTTGATGATGAACGCCATATGGTAAGAATTGATATGAGTGAATATATGGAAAAATTCTCTGTATCACGATTAATTGGTTCACCTCCAGGATATGTAGGTTATGAAGAAGGAGGACAACTTACAGAAGCAGTAAGAAGAAATCCATATTCCATTGTCTTATTTGATGAAGTAGAAAAAGCTCATCCAGAAGTATTAAACTTATTATTACAAATTCTAGATGATGGTAGAATCACAGATTCTAATGGACGATGCGTAGATTTTAAAAATACGATTATTATCATGACATCAAATCTAGGAAGTGAACACATTCTAGATGATGAAAAAGAAAAAGTAATGACCGATATTAGAAATCATTTTAGACCAGAATTTATTAATCGAATTGATGAAATTGTAATCTTTAATCCATTAACAAAAGAGGCTATCAATCAAATATTAGATAAGATTGTAAATGAGATTGAAATTCGTTTAAAGGATATAGATATTCATATCGAATTAACAGACAAAGCAAGAGAAGAATTGATAGAAGAAGGATATGATATCAATTTTGGAGCAAGACCGTTAAAACGATTAGTTGGTAGAACGTTAGAAGTAGATTTATCAAAATTATTAATTGAAAATCAAATTAAAGAACATGATACTGTTATTGTAAACTATGTGAATGACCGTTTCGTAGTCAAAAAAAGAATTTAAAGAAAAGATTAGTTTTTATCAAAAAACTAGTCTTTTCATTTGTTTTTATTATAGTTGACTGAAATCATTTCATGAAAAATATGATATACTAAGACCAGGAGCTGATTATCATGAAATTCTTAAAGAAAATAGGAATTGCATTTTTTAGTATTTTATTAATTAATTTTATTGGTTTATTTGTACTGAGTATGGAAATGAAACCATTACTAATAAATGGGATTGTAAAAGAAATGATTAAGAATGAATACTTATCAAAAAGTGTTAGAACTCAAGATAGTAGCAGCAATCAAGAAGACGTGATAGAACAATATGAGAATAACGAACAACTAGAGGAATTGTTGAATAAAAAAGAAATTCAAGAATTAATCGATAAATATATTACTTTAACAATGAATTCTCTTTCAAGCGATGAGAAATTAGATAATATTGAACTAGAAAAAGATATTTTAAATTACTTAGAAAATAATAAAGAATTATTGGAAGAAGCTGTAGGGGTAGAGATTAGTGATGAAGTGTTTGAAAAAACTAGGGAACAAATGAAAAGCAAAGAATTGACTAAAGTCTATCAAGAAACAGTGGAACGCGAAAGACAAAAAATGGATCCTACAGTAAAGAGTGTATTAAAATGGTTTAATTATTTTAATTCCTCTTCTTTCCGATTCATTTGTATTATAGGTATCATTGTAAGTGCAATAATCGTTGGATTCCTTTGTTTTTCCCTTAGTAAATGGATAAAAACAATAGGTACTTCGCTTTTATTCAGTGGATTTGGTTTATTGATAATAAGTATAACAGTGGCGCTTTTTATTAAGAAGATAGCTAATTTTCAATTAAATACAAGAAGACTATCGATAATAGGAATTATTCTTATGGTAGTTGGTATTTTAATTGTAATTGGTTGCAAAGTTATGAAAAAGATGGAAGGAAAGAAAAATGATTTATCCCCAAAAACTGTGTAAAAAAATAATTGGTATAACAGCTCTATCAAGTGGAGTTGGGTATCAGTTAGAAGACTTTTTATATTCTATGAAGAATTTAGAACAAGAAGGGTTTCATATAATAGAAACGAATAATGTTAGAAAAAAGAAAAACCCGTCCTCAAGTGCTAAGACGAGAGCAAAAGAATTTGATGACTTAATCTGTAATGATGAAATAGAAGCTATTTTTTGTGCAGCAGGAGGAGATTTTTTAATTGAAGTATTACCTTATATCAATTTAGATCATATTAAGAAACATCCTAAATGGTTAATGGGTGCAAGTGATCCAACTTCTTTACTATACTTAGTAACAACTTACTTAGATATTGCAACTATTTATGGACACAATGCTGGAAGTTTTGACAGTAAGAATCTTCATCAATCTCAATTAATTGCAATCGATTATTTGAAAGGAAATACTCCAATTCAAAATAGTTATGATTTTTTTGAAAATAATAGAGAAGAAAGAGTAGATAGAAATTATCAATTAAATACCAAAGTAAAATGGGAAAGTAATCAAGAAAAAGTTAAGATAACAGGACGAATTATAGGAGGATGTATTGATTGCTTACGATCGCTTCTAGGAACTCCTTATGATAAAACAGAAGAATTTTGTGACAGATATAAAGAAGATGGAATTATCTTTTACTTTGATGTCTTTGCACTTAGTAGTGAAGATTTCTATATGAGCCTTCTTCAAATGAAAGAATCATCATGGTTTAAATATGTAGTTGGTATCATTGTTGGAAGAGTAAGATATCCATCAACTTTTATAGGTTTAACTTATGAAAAAGCTTTAAAAAAAGTATTTCAAAATATTCCTATTATTTGGAATACTGATATAGGACATGTTGCTCCTAAAATGACAATACTGAATGGAGCAGTAGCAACAATTACTTATCAAAATCATAAAGGAAGTATTGAACTAAAATGTATTTAAAGGTTGTGAGAAAATGAAATTAAACATTAATAATTTATCGAAGAGTTATCAAGAAAAAGAAGTGTTAAAAGATATTACGATTTCTTTTGAAGAAGGAAAAATATATGGTTTAGTAGGAAGAAATGGTGCTGGGAAAACAACATTTTTTAATTGCTTAAATGAAGATATTAAAATAGATTTTGGAATGATTAACTTAGAAGATGAACTTGGTAATCATCCACTAACTTATAATGATATTGGTTACGTAACATCTATTCCTATTGTCCCAGAATTTTTAACAGGAAAAGAATTTTTAACATTTTATCTAGATATTAATAAAGATAAAATAAAAGATAGAAAAGAGATAGAAGAATACTTCTCTCTTGTAAAATTAACAAAAGAAGATCAAGACGTATTATTAAAAGACTATTCAACAGGTATGAAAAATAAAATGCAAATGTTAATTAATATTATCTCTAATCCAAAAGTATTATTATTAGATGAACCATTAACATCCTTAGATATCTTAGTTCAAGAGGATATGAAAAAACTATTAAAAACAATAAAACAAGATCATATTATCATATTATCTACTCATATTTTAGAGTTAGCAATTGATTTATGCGATGAAATCATTGTTTTAAATAATAAGAAGATGGAAAAAATAGAAAAGAGTAATCTTAATACTAAAAAGTATAAAGATAAAATTATAAATATGTTAAAGGATGATAAAAATGTGGAATAGTTTAAAATATTCATTAGAAATAGAGTTAATTTATATCATGAATTCTTTTATCTATTCTTTAAGAAAATTACCTATTTTTAGAGATTTATTTACAAATGATATTTATAAAAATACGATATCAAAAAAAATAATAGGTTTCTTTGGAATCGTTTTTTGGTATCTAAGAAATCTATTCTTAAAATTTTTATATTTTTATATTATTTACTATGTATCGATAAAAGCTTTTCAAAATACTTCTAAAGATACCTTTATTCATATCTATTTCTTTTTAACAATAATTGGAATTTATACTCATAATTATTTAATCAATCCTAATAAGAAGAAATATTTTTCACTGATTTTAATGAATATAGATGCAACATCTTATTTAAGAGCTAATTTAATAGGAAATCAGATAAAAATTCTATTAGAAAATTCTATTCTTTTATTTGTTTTTTCTTATCTTTTAAAAGTATCTTATCCAATAACGATTTTATTAATTATCTTTTCTTTCTTTGCAAGATTAATAGGAGAAGCAGGATTAATTTTGTTTTATAAAAAATATCACTATATGTGGTATTCTAATTCAAAGTATTATGTTTTAATAGTTGGAACTTGTTTACTATTAACTTTATTACCTACAATTAATATTTATCTGAATCATAGAATTCTTTTAATAGGAACGATTCTATCTGGAATTTTAGGAACTCTCAGTTTTCTTTATCTATTTCAAATAAAAGATTATAAAATGATGATGAAAGAAATCTTTCATATGACAAATCCTATGAATACAAAGAATAATAATGAGTATCTAAAACAAGCTATGATAGAAGTAAGAGAAAAAGATAAGAAAATTGATTCTAAGAAACTACAAGGAAAAGTAGGTTATGATTATTTAAATACAATCTTCTATGAAAGACATAAAGAAATATTAATAAGAAGTGCCAAAAGATATAGTCTTATTTTAATTGGAATTTATGGTTTAGTAATCTACTTCATTTGTAATCATCTATATATAAAAACAATAAAAGATGTTTTAAATATTCATATCTTATATCTTCCACTTCTTATGTATTTTATCAATAGGGGATCTATTATGACACAAGCTATGTTCTATAACTGTGATCATGCATTATTAAGATATAATTTTTATAGAGAATCAGATGCTTTACTAGGTCTTTTTAAAAAGAGATTATTTATGATAATTAAAGTTAATCTATTACCAGCAATTGTGATAGGAATAGGAAATATTTTAGTATATTATTTTATGAATCGGTTAGATTTGATAATAATTAACATTTTATTGATTTTTTTCCTAACGATATTTTTCTCTGTTCATTATTTAGTTATGTATTATTTATTGCAACCATATAATAAAAATATGGAAATGAAAAGCATTCCTTATTTATTTGTAAGTTTTATCACTTACTTTATTAGTTTTATCATACCTCAAACAGGATTATCATTTTATCCATTAACAATCCTAGTTGTATTATTTACCATTCTATATTTGATAATATCGTTATATCTAATACATAAGTTGGCTCCAAGTACATTTAAAATGCACTAAAAAAGGAAGAATTAAAATAACTCTTCCTTTATTTTTTGAAATACTTCTCCTAGTTTTTCATGAATAACTAAATCACAAGTTCTATCAAAAGGAGTTTTATCTAAATTAATTAGTACTAAGTGTTTTCCACTAAAGTAGTGAAGAAATCCTGCAGCAGGATATACATTTAAACTAGTACCTCCAATAATCAATAAATCTGCTTTTTGAATAGCTTCTATTGTTTTTCTTACCACTTCATCATTCAAGGGTTCTTGATACAAAACAACATCTGGCTTTATCATTCCTCCACAACTACAATGAGGAATATCTTTAGTAGAGAATACTTTTTCATCTGAATAAAATTGATGACATTTTGTACAATAATTTCTTTTAATAGATCCATGTAACTCTAATACATTTTGACTTCCACTATCCGTATGAAAACCATCAATATTTTGAGTAATAATACAGTTTAAAAGATTATTTTCTTCCATCATAGTTAATACATCATGAGTAATATTAGGAGAAAAAACTTCTACATTTAATTTTTCTCGATAAAATTTAAAAAATTCTTCCGGCTTATCAAAGAAAAAATCATGAGACAAAATCTCTTCTGGAGGATAATCATATTTTTCATAATATAAACCATCCTTACTTCTAAAATCTTTTAAACCAGATTCTGTAGATACTCCAGCTCCTCCAAAAAAAACAGTATTATTAGATTCTTTAATCCATTCCATCAAAGTATCGATATCACTCATTACAATCACCACTTTTATTATATAAGATAATTAGGGTTGTTGCAAATTATTAAAATAATAATTGAATATAATCTTCTTTTTTGATAGAATGAATATAGTAGAGAGGTGTTGACATTGGAAAAAGGAATTAGTACACTTATACGACATACAATAATCATATTTCGTATTGGTGAACCACCCTAAAGTTTTAGAAAAAAATAAAAAATAGAAAGGAATTAAATATGAGAAAAGATGTAAAAAAAGGAAAAATGATGATAGGATTATTACTACTTATAGGAGTAATAGG
>CADBSF010000072.1 GCA_902797265.1 uncultured Erysipelotrichaceae bacterium | reverse complement strand
TATAAAGCATTTTTTAGGTTTTAACCTTTTTTATTGATTTAAAAAGAGATTATTTATAAATCTCCCCACTTTGGAAACACTATCTATCATTTTCAAGTTATTTACTCTTTCCCTATAATGTGATATATTTAGTATGTAATTGAGTTTTATCTCGTTACATTTGTATGTAATTGTTTCTCAAACGAGACACACAATTGCTCCATTTATAATCAACTAGTCTAAGACTAGTTTTTTTATTTATAAGGAAAGTGTGTTATGAAAATCAGAAAGAATTAATTCATAAGACATTTGGATATACAATTGGAGTAATAAAAAATAGAGAAGACGAGAAGAATTAAATAATTCGAATTATTAATTACGTGGAATCTCATGCAATTTAAAGTAAAAAAGATCCATATAAATATTGTTACTTATTATGTTATAATTAGAAAAAAGGAGTTGATGAAAGTGATTGAATATCTTGTTGAAGATTTTTTAATTATAGTGATAGTATTAGGTTTTATAGCACTACGTTTTAATAGTACAGTGATAAAGATTAATAGAAATAAAAATCTAACAATACTTCTTTTAGAAGTAGCTACTATAACTTTATTTGATACTTTGGAATATTACTGTTCTACATTAGATTATTTTAATTATGGTAGAGTGATATTTTCATTTCTATGTTACTCTTTAAGACCCTTTATCATTATAACTTTTATTTCTTTGTTAACCGAGAACAAAATACTTAAGTATTTTTATTCACTCTCAATCATAAATACATTTATTTATGCTTCTTGTTTCTTTTCTGATATTGTATTTTCATTTACTAGGGATAATTCATTTCAGAGGGGACCTTTAGGATATACAGCACATATTGTTTGTATCATCTATTTACTATTATTAATCGTATTTATCATAAAAAAATATTACAGAAATGCATGGGGAAGAACACTTATGCTTATGTTTATAGCTTTTGCATCTACTACGGCAGCATTTTTAGATTTTTATGTTGGTTCTGCTTTATTTGATCAAACTGTTTTAATTTGTATTTTGTTTTATTATTTATTTTTATATATGGAACACAATAAAGTTGATGAATTAACAGACGTATATAATAGAAATACATTCTTTAATGATATTAAAAAATATGATTCTAGAATAACAGCAATCATATCTTTTGATATGAATGGACTTAAGACAATTAATGATACTTATGGACATTTAGAAGGAGATAAAGCCATTCAAACACTTGCTAAAGCATTATTAAAGAATAAAAAATATAATGTTAATTTTTATAGAACTGGTGGAGATGAATTTGTTGGATTATGTTTGGATTTAGAAGAAGATAGAGTTAAAAGTATAATTAAAAATGTAAAGAATGATTTAAAGAAAACGAAGTATTCTTTTTCATGTGGATATGTAATGTGTGATAGAAATGACGATAAGGATGATATTTATAAAAAAGCAGATGAAATGATGTATAAAGAAAAACAAGAGTATTATAATAAACATGATAGAAGACATAGAAATTATTAGTAAGAAATATAAAGTTAAAGTAAAAAACAAAAAATGATTAAAGTGTTAATTTAATCATTTTTTATTTAATTTTTGTTGTTCTATCACCAGTAACATCTTGAGTTTTATTAAATTAGATTTGTTTCCATTCTTCAAATACTTCTTTTGCTTTAAAAGTCATTTGTGCTTTTTGATTTTCAGTGTATTATTTTATATCTTTTTCTTTAAAAATATTTGAATTGTTTATTTTAAAAGAACTCCTTTCTTTTAGGGAGTATTATAATAGAAAAAATAATAGTTGTTAATTTATGTCAAATAGTTGATTATGAACAAAATAATTAACTTTTAGAGAATAAGAATATATAATAATATTAGGTGAATATATATGATAAAAATGAGTAAGAAATTTCCTTATGGATATGATGTAGAAATATATATAGAAAAAGCGATTGAAAAAATGAAGTTTACTTATCCTTGGGTTAAAAGAGAATTGTTTGATAAAAGATATGAATATCTAATAGAGAAAGTAAATAATAAATATCAATTTATTTATATCTATCATTGGGATGATGAAGAAAAAAGAGAAATGTTAGATATAGATGGGGATAAATTTATTGATGAAATAGTATGGCATCAACAATATCATGTAGAAGATTATAATAAAGTAAAAGATGTTTTTGTTGTTCCTGGACAAAATGGAAAAGAATTTCAGGGATGGTATTTGGAAAGATATGAATTTAGAAGTCATGAATTAGGAGGATATTCCGTATTTTGCCAAGCTGGTGATAGGGTAACTGGAGGGTCTAGAACATTCTTTATTCCTCCAAGTTATTTTGATTTGGATTATGATCAATTTTTGGATAAATATATTGAACTTGTTCCACCTTCATTTGGATTCACAAAAAATGAACTAGTAGCTATTCCTGAATTGAAAAAATTTCTTGGATATTAATCCATTCTTTTTTTATATTTTGATTACGAGTTGAAAATAATTGAAATAATAATCAGAAATCAATAAAAAAATGATATAATGATATTAATTGAAAGATAATAAATAATGTTTATACTTAAAAATTAAAATGATATAAGGAGGGATACTAGTGAAATTTATTAATAGACAATTTGCTGAATTTAAAAGTATTTTTAAGACAGATAATGTTTTAAAAGAAAATGAAATTCATGCAAATATTGTAACAGCTGCTACAATGCTTAATTTATTTATTGTTATCTTAATTGGATGGATATTGAATTATATTAATATATCACATTCAACGAATATTAATATGACATATACTGTTTTAAATAGTATTGTAGGATTATTTATTCCTGCTATTATTTGCTTTTTATTAAAAGGTGAAGGAAATTGGATAAAATATATGCTTTTTAGTTTCTTTATTATAGTTTTAGGAACTTTTGATAAAAACTTATCTTCTTCAGTTGCTTTTTTAATGACTATTCCCGTAATATTGAGTGCAAGGTATTATAAAAAGACTTTTACTATCTTAGTATCAATCGTTACTTTTCTTTCTTTTTTTATTACCTCATTTATTGCTGGAATAAATTATATTTCTAATTTTCAAGCTATTATTGGCGCAATACTTTTTTATTATGTGGTCGTATTTGCCAGTGTTCAAATATCTCAATCTGGTAAAAACATGATAGAAAAACAAAAAGAGATATCAGAAAAAGGAGCTAGAATTGAGACAGAACTAAATTTGGCTAACTCTATTCAAAAAAGTATGTTACCATCTATTTTTCCTCCATTTCCAGAACATAAAGAAATTGATATCTATGCCTCTATGATACCCGCTAAGGAAGTTGGTGGAGATTTTTATGATATGTTTTTAATTGATGATAATCACTTGGCAATATGTGTATCTGATGTTTCTGGTAAAGGAATACCAGCATCCTTAGTTATGATGATTACAAAAATATTAATAAAAAATGTTACTAAGATTAATTCTGATGTAGATAAAGCATTTATAAGGATTAATAATATGTTATGTGATGGAAATACTACAGGAATTTTTATAACCAGTTGGTTTGGAATCATTGACTTGCAAAATGGAAAAATTGAATTTGTTAATGCTGGTCATAATTCACCTCTTATTTATTCAAAGAAAACTAATAAATTTACTTATTTAAGGACAAAGCCAAATTTTGTGTTAGCTGGAATTGATAATGTTCAGTATGTGAAAAATGAGATTACAATTGAACCGGGTGATAAGATTTTTCTATATACGGATGGTGTTACGGAAGCAACCAATGTTAATAATGAATTATATGGTGAGGAAAGATTATTACAGGTTTTGAATTCTCATACTGAATTAAATTCTGAAGAAACAATTAAAATTGTAAAAAAAGATATTGATGAATTTGTTGATGTTGCAGAACAGTTTGATGATATTACAATGTTGGAATTTATTTATAATGGTAAGGAAGATAGTCTTAATAAGAAAGAGTTTATAGCAGATAAAAAAGAATTATCTAATGTTCAAGATTTTGTTAGAAAACAATTAGAAAATAAAAAAAGTGATTCTAAAACGATTAATAATATTCTTTTAGCTGTGGAAGAAGTGTTTGTGAATATTGCAAATTATAGTTATCCAGATAAGCAAGGAAAGTGTTTTTTAAAAATAGAATTTGATAATAATAATACATTTCATTTAACATTTGAAGATTCGGGTATTCCATTTAATCCATTAGAGGAAAAGGAACCTGATATTTCTTTATCTTTAGAAGAAAGGAAGATAGGTGGCTTAGGAATATTCTTAACAAAGAAGATTATGGATAATGTTGAATATAAATATCAAGATAATCATAATATACTTACTGTTTCAAAGAAAGTATAAAAACTTAAGATACTTCTTTTTATGATATTGAGGGAGGTAATATAGAATTATCTTTGGGAGTAACTGATTTTTTTTTTAGCAATCGTTTTATCTTTTTTTTAATTCAAGTCTATATTTATGCGATTGGAAAAAAAGAAAAATAAAAAGTGTGGTGAAAAAATGAATGAGAATACATCTGTAAAAAAAGGTCATGATTATTTGACTAATCTTTTTGGGCATCGTAGTTTTGTTGCTCTTTGTAGTGGAATCTGTACACTTGTTTTTTCTTTTTATGGAATTCTTGCTGGTGTTATTCGTTCTTTTCGATTGGTAGGTAAAAACGGCTTTTTCTCTTTTGCTTATTTTACAATGATAGCCAATACCTTAGCGGCCTTATCAGTGGCTTTTATTATTCCATATGCTGTTGAAGGAATTAAAACAAAATGCTTTGTATTGCCGAAGTGGGTTATTTTGTTTCATTATATTTCTTCAACTTCAATTGCCATTATGATGACATTTGTTTTAGTTTTTGTAAGTTGGTCCTCTTTTTATGATGCCTTTGGTGGTATCAATTTTATCATGCATGTTGTATCTCCTACTTTCATTCTTCTATCTTTTTTTCAAATAGAAAATGGTTATCTTTATACAATTAAAGATCGATTTATTGGTTGTATTCCGTTTTTTCTTTATATTATTGTTTATTATGTTGAAGTTGTTATTATTGGTGAAGCAAACGGGGGATGGTTTGATTTATACCAAGTTCAAAAATATTTGTCTCCTGTTCTTGCCTTTTTTTTAATCATTCTATTTGGATTTATCGTTAGCTGGTTAGTAGCAACAATTTCAAATTGCTTAACTAGAAGAAGAAAAGAAAAAATGTTTTTATGTTGGAAAGGTAATTTTGATTCTATCGAAGCTAAAATAGAAGCCTATGGATTAGGTTCTATGATGGGTCAGATAGAAGATGAAAATACTATTATAATACCAAAAGATATTCTAAATTATCTTGCTGAAAAATCAAATGTAAATATTGAAGAATTAATTAAGTCTTTTATAGCAGGTTTCATGAACAATCAAAAGAATAAAGAATCTTGATTTATTATTTTTTATATGTTATTACTATTTGTAAAAGAAAGGAAAATAAGAGATGACTTATTTTTTTATAAGTCATCTTTTTTTATGAATCAATAAATTTTTTCTTAAAAGATATATATCCATATATTTCGATAATAATAAATAGTATTAGAAATATAAAGGATAATAAAAGTGTTAGAAATTCATTTGCTTTCATCATTAATTGAAATACATAAGGAATTGTTTTTAATAGAAATAATACAATAAAAATAGTAATAATAATCATAATAGGAGAAGTAGGAATCGGAATGTTAAATGTTTTTTTATCACTAGACTGAATAGGATTAAATTGAGTAGTGTGTTCATTTAGTGTTTTATTTTGATAAAAATCTCGTTCTAAATTACCTGTTAGTCGATTAATATTAAAATTAATATAATAAATATCAGGATGATTCTCATCAATAATCATATCAATGGTATTTTCTCCATATTCATAAGTACTATAATGTTTTGCATCTCCATATAATGAAACTTCTAAACCATTTGATAAAGGATAAGAAACAACAGGTTTAAATCTAGTATCCCCATTAATCATAAATTGGGAAGGTGTAAGAGAATAAGGAATTCTTTTTACTAATTTTCCATTCTGATTTAAATAGGATATTATCTTGATTTTTTTGCGAAGGGAAATAAATGAATGGATAGATAGAATAATAAAAAATGAAAAAATAATAGATAGTAGAAATAGAAAAGGAAAAAATCCACTTATTTCTTTTACGATATGACATCGATTTGGTCTATGAGAATCGAAAAATAATTTTCTCTTTTTCAAATCCAATTCATTCGCAGAAGTATTCGAGTAACAAGAATAGTGTTTTCCTTTATAAGAAAAAGAATAAGTATAATCTTTTTCTTCTAAATTATCATATTGATTTTCTAAAACAACTGTTTCTGGAGTAGTAGAAGATCCATAAAAAAGATAATTAATAATATGAATATAAGGAGTTTTCCAAATTAGAATCATTAATAAAGATAAAATTATTATAATAATTAAAAATCGATTCTTTCTTTTCTTCATATCATAAAGATTAACATCATACATATAATCACCTCATTACATTATTATCGATTGTATCTAAGTCATATTCATATAGAATGACTTGATTATCAAATTCTTTTATTCTTTGAAATCCTATCGTATCATAAACATCTTTTTCAAAATTAGAAAAACCAAAAGCTAATATTTTATGAATATATATTTTACGATTATGTTTCATTTTAATAAAAGATTTTAATTTTTTATCAATTAAAGTAATTGTTTCTTCTTTTTCATATTGTGGTTTAATATTAATACTTTCAATTAATAGATAAGATTTTCTATTTTTCTTAAATGGAATAATACTTTCTAATGGATAATAGTTTGGTACTCCTCTTTTTCTTTTGATTGCTTCATATTCTTCAGGTATAAGATTTAAATAATTGATATAACCAATGAAATCATTTTTATATTTAATCACAAACATGGAATCAGGATTTTTTTGATAGACATTAACTTGATAATTTTTATCCCAAATATTATCTTCTCCATAGTTTTTTAAGTCTAAGTTATAAATATCATCTACGGTTTTTTTTGATAGATAATGACATTTAATAATTCGAAATTTAGAAATTCTAAGTAATCTAGAATATCCTAATACTAAAACAGATATATTACAGATAATAACAACAGAATCGGTAATTGCTCCTATATAAGATAGGATAATTAAATCATAAGCGACCCATAATAAGTTTGATAGAATAGAACAAATATTAGCTGACTTTGAGTCTCTTGAAGTTCCATAAGAATCAATTAAACTACCAAGTACAGGAAGACAAGCAAACCAGTGATCAATCGTAAGAAGTCCAATTAAAAAATATCCAATGACTCCAATCCAAAAAATAATCCGATCTTTATCAGTTTTATAATAAAGAATTGTTTTCACAAGTTCAATAAAACAAATAAGAATACCAGCATCTGCTCCTAGTAATAAATAAGATAATACATCAAATAAAGCTACAAATATTTGTAAGAATAATAATTCATCAATATCTTCTTTTGTATAACTAATAAGTAAAAGTATCCAAGAAATTAATCCTAATACTTGAGCAATTACAATAATTAAAAACGATGTCTCCATAAAAGCCTCCATTATTATGATTATAACATGATAAGGAAGAAGCATGCAAATAGATAAAAAAAATTATGATTTGAATGATTCCTAGAATTCTTGTTGACAGATATTTTTACTAGGAATACAATAAAGATAAGAAATAAGGAAAGAGGAATCAAAATGATAGAAATAAAGAATGTATCAAAGAAATATGGTGATAAAGTTGCTATTTCAGATATAACATTTAATGTAAATGATGGAGAAATTTTTGCTTTTATTGGACATAATGGAGCAGGAAAAACGACCTTAATTAAGTCTATTGTTGGTATTCATGAATTTGATGAAGGAGATATTATCATTAATGGAAAATCCATTAAAGAAGATCCAATTGCTTGTAAAAGAGAAATGGCTTTTGTACCAGATAATCCAGAAACTTATGAAAATATGAAAGCCATTGATTTTATTAATTTTATTTGTGATATGTATGAAGTAGGGGAAGAGGAAAGAAAAAAATCGATAAAAAAATATGCAGAAATATTTGAAATCGATAAAAACTTAAATGATCCAATTAATTCTTTTTCTCATGGTATGAAACAAAAAATAGTTTTAATATCTGCTTTAGCTCATAACCCTAAAATACTAATTATGGATGAACCGTTTGTAGGACTAGATCCAAAAGCTGTCTTTGATGTAAAAAAGATTATGAATGAAATGACAAAAGAAGGAAAAATCATTTTTTTCTCTACGCATATTTTAGATGTTGCGGAAAAGTTATGTTCTAAAGTTGCGATTATAAAAAATGGTAAATTAGTAAAAACAGGTAGTATGAAAGAAATAAAAGGGGATAAATCCTTAGAAAAAGTATTCCTTGAATTGGAGGGATAATATGAAATCATTACTATCTCTTATAAAAGTAAGTCTTAATCATGATATGAATATCTTTAAGATTAATACGAAAAAACAGAGTAAATTTTCTAAAATTGGATTACCTATTATCATAACGATTTATATTATGATTATATTTGGAGTTTATTCGAATGAATTAATCAAACAATTAACTCCCGTACATATGGAATACTTTGCCTTAACGATGTTTGTTATGATAGTATCTTTTCTAACTCTGATCGAAGGAATCTATAAATCAGGTAGTTTACTATTTAACTGTAAAGATGATGACTTACTGTTATCATTACCGATTAAGAAAAGAACCATTTTATTTATTAGAATCTTTAAGTTTTATGTCTTTGAACTTCTATATAATTCTTTATTCTTATTACCAGCCATTATTGTATATGCTTATTATATTCATCCTAGTTGGACTTATTATTTATCTTCCGTAGTAGCAATCTTTCTACTTCCTATTATTCCGATTATTTTATCTTGTATTATAGGCTTTCTTATTACTGCATTTTCATCTAGATTTAAAGGAAAAAGTATCGTACAAACCATAGTAACAACCATCTTTTTAGTAGCTATCTTATTCTTTTCCTATAATCTTGATAATATAATAAAAAACATTGCGAAACAAGCAACTAGTATCAATGATTTAATAACCAAATTATATTATCCAGCAGGATCTTATATCAAATTAGTAACTGATTTTAAAGTAACTGAATTTCTATTATTTATTCTAATTCATATTTTATTATTCACAATAGTTATATTCATACTAGGAAAGACTTATTTTAAAATTAATTCGAATAATAAAAGAGTATTAATAAAAAAGAAAACTTCTCATAATTCTCATTATGAAATAAAGAAACATTCTCCAACTAGAGCTATTATAAAAAAAGAAATATCTAGATATGTAAATTCATCTGTATATATCGTAAATGCAGGTTTTGGTTTAGTATTATTTTTACTAGGATGTATTATCATCTCTTTAAAATTTGATTCTCTAGCAACCTCTATGCTTGCGAATAGTAAAGATCTTACAATAGAAAATGTAAAAGATGTTCTTCCTACACTGATGTTTGGTTTTGTATGTTTTACTTCTTTTATGACATCGATTACTAGTTCAACAATTTCTTTAGAAGGAAAAACATTTAATATCTTAAAAAGTTTACCAATAAAACCATATCAAATTATGAAAGCAAAAATATTATCGGCTTTAGTTATCATGATTCCTTGTATTTTAGTAGGTGATATTATCATCTTTATTAGATTTCAATTTGATATTATCAGTATTCTTCTCATTTTACTAGCAAGTATTATTCTTCCTATTATTTCAGAAACATTCGGAATACTAATTAACTTAAAATATCCAAAGTTAGATGCATTAAATGATACAGAAGTAGTAAAACAAAGTATGAGTTCTATGATTGCGACTTTTATGGGAATGGGAATATCTCTATTAAATATTATTTTACTCTTTATGTTACTAGGAAAAAACATGTCAAATCATCTAATTATTATAATCTTTATGAGTTTTTATACTGTTCTATGTATAGGAATTACTTTCTTCTTATATAAAACTTGTGATAAAAGTTTCAATAACATTATAACGTAAAAAGATAGGAGAACATCCTATCTTTTAATTGCTTTTACTATTTTATTCCATAACTTATCTCCTGAATAATTAAGAAGGCCTTCTTTATAAATACGAATCCCATAATAGTAAGTTAGAAGTAAAAAGATAAATTGTAAAATAACAGAAATAATTACTGATACAAGAGATATTTGTCCTAATATATATAAAGTAGGGGATAACATAAAACTAATAAGAGGAATATAACTCATTATTTGAATAAAAATAGACCCATCAAAGAATACAGCAAGTAATGATAAATAAAAACCGATAGAGATAATAAACATTAGTGGAGTTTGTAATTGTTGAAAGTCATCAATATTCGTTGTCATAGAAGCAAGAACACCAGCAAGGAGTGCATAAGTAAAGATTGTAAATAATAGAGAAAGAATAAGAATTGGTAATACAGATAAAACCATTTCTAAAAATTCTTTTGTAATTAAATCATGAAAAATAGATTGAACAAATCCTTCCGTAGTAGCTCCTGTTAGAATTCCTAAACCATGATTAGCAAAGAAAGAAGAGAAAAGCCCAAATAACAAAATAAGAATTAATTGAATAAAAGTAAATAGTAAGCAAGAAATAATCTTAGCTTGTAAATGACTCTTTGGATCTACATTAGAAATAATAATTTCCATACTCTTAGTTGATTTCTCTTCATTGATTTCAGCACCAATCATTTGAACCAAAGTAGTAATTAGGAAAAAACAAGGTATTAAAAAAATCATAACCGTAATCGCAGCAGAAATATTCTTATTTGTACTAGGACCTTTTTTCTCTAAGACAATTTCATTTAGAGAAACACTTTTTTCAACTTTTTCCATCATTTCCTTCGTAATACCTAAATCTTTTAAAGCAATATCTTTCCGTACTTGATTTACTGCTGTTTGAATAATATTTTGATTTAAAAAAGATAATCCATTTTTTGTATAAATATTTGCTTTTACATATTCTTCTTTATCACTTTCTATATGAATCGCAATCGTATTACTATCATTTAATACTTTTTCCTGTAATTGATTATCATCTAAATATACTTCTTGAATATCGTATTCAATAACCGATACTTTAGCTAATTTTTCTAATTCTTTTTCTAAATCTTCATAGATATTTAAAGAACTAGTTATTAGAATAGTTTTCTTATCTTTAAAATCTCCTCCAAAGAAAGTAATAATAGTATTGATATTAAAAGTAATAAAGATAAGAAGAAATAAAACAATATTTATACCGATAAACCATCTAGAAAGTAATTTTCTCTTTAAACTTTCTTTGATTAAAAATCTTCTTTTAGTCTTCATAAACATCACCTACAATAGATACAAATATTTCATTTAAAGAAGGATTTTCTACTACAAATTGAGTAATATTATTTTTATCTTTAATTGCATGAAATACAGAAGAAATATAAGAATCATCCGCAATTGTAAGATAATATTCATCTGGTCTTTTTTCAATCGATAGAATTCCTTCTATTCCTTGAAAATCTTCTATAGTAATATCTCCTGTAATATGAATTTTTTTCTTTCGATATTGATTCTTAATCTCTTGAAGTTTTCCTTCTAATACAGTTTTTCCTTCTACTAAGATTAGTAATTTGTCACAAAACATTTCTACTTGTTCCATTCGATGAGAAGAGAAGATGACTAGCGTATTTTTACGACTAAATTCTTTTAAAATATCTACTAATAAACTAACATTAAAAGGATCTAATGAAGTAAATGGTTCATCTAATATTAATAATCTAGGTTCATTAATAATAGAAGAAATGAATTGTACTTTTTGTTGATTTCCTTTTGATATCTCTTTTAATTTTTTATCTTTTAATTCCCATATATGAAGTCTTTTTAACCAATAATCTATTTTTTCAAGAATGTCTTTATGACTCATTCCTTTTAAAGTTGCATAGTACATCAATTGTTCTTTTACGGTTAATTTTAATAGTAATGATCTTTCTTCTGGTAAAAAACCTATTTTATCAGTAATTGAATAATCGATTTTATGTCCATCTAAAGTAATATCTCCCGAATCTTTTTCTAATAAATTGACTATCATACGAAATGTCGTAGTCTTTCCTGCTCCATTAACTCCTAATAGTCCAAAGATTTCATGTTCTTCTACAGTAAAGGATAAATCATTAACAGCTAAAATATCATCATATTTTTTACTAACATGTTCTACTTTTAACATAGGTATCCTCCTTATAATAATCATATCACATTATAAAAAGAAAAATACAAATAACAAAGATTATGATATAATAAGTTTACGGAGGTACTGTTATGTATAAAGATAATAAAGTATTAATAGGAAAGAGTAAAGAGAAAGAATTATCTATTTTATTAGATAAAGCAAATCGTCATGGTTTAATTACAGGAGCAAGTGGTTCAGGAAAAACAATTACGTTAAAGGTTATGGCAGAATCATTTTCAGATGCTGGTGTACCAGTATTACTTGCGGATGTTAAAGGAGATTTAGGAGGAACAGCACTACCAGGAGAAGCAAGTGAAAGTTTAGAGAAAAGATTAGCTTCTTTAGGAATTAATGATTTTGAATATAAGAGTTTTCCTGTAAGATTTTGGGATATATTTGGAGAATATGGTCATCCCATTCGTACATCAATTGATTCAGTAGGACCTGAAATATTATCAATGATGTTAGGTCTTTCTGAAGCACAAGAAGGAGTATTAACCATTATTTTTAAAATAGCGAAAGATAATGATTGGAAAATAGATGATATCAAAGATTTAAGATTATTACTTCAATTTGTAGGAGATAATAAAAATGAATTTATTACTAGTTACGGAAATATTACTACGCAAACCATAGGAGTTATTCAAAGATGTTTACTAACGTTAGAAAGTCAAGGAGCAGATAAATTCTTTGGTCAACCAGAAGTAGATATTCATGATTTCATATCAGTAGATAATAATGGAAAGGGTATGATTAATGTTTTACATGCGGTAAAATTATTTAATTCACCTGATCTTTATGCATCATTCTTGTTATGGTTACTAACTAATTTATTTAATAAAATGCCAGAGGTTGGAGATTTGGAAAAACCAAAATTAGTATTCTTCTTTGATGAAGCACATTTACTATTTAATGGAATGCCAGGATATCGTCTAAAACAAATTGTTCAAGTTGTAAAATTAATTCGTTCTAGAGGAATTGGATTATATTTCATTTCTCAAAGTCCAACGGATATTCCAAATGAAGTAATTGCTCAATTAGGAAATAGAGTTCAACATACGTTAAGAGCTTATACTCCAAGTGAACAAAGAACCGTAAAAGTTGCGGCTGATGCTTTCCGTACCAATCCAGAATTTGATACAGCAGAAGCAATCCTTGCTTTAGGTACAGGAGAAGCATTAGTATCTTTCCAAAATGAAAAAGGTGAACCAGAAATTGTTGAAAAAGCAACTATTCTACCACCTCAAAGTAAAATGGGAACGATTGATGACATTACAAGAAATAAGGTCATTAATTCTTCTATCCTTGTTGGAAAATATGAAGAACCAATCGAAAGAGATTCTGCTTATGAAGAATTAGATAAATTAGTAAAAGAAAAATTAGAAAGAGAAGAAGAAGAAAGACAAAGAATAGAAGAAGAAAAGCAAAGAATAGAAGACGAGAAGAATGCAGAAAAGCAAAGAAAACTAGAAGAAAAGGAACAAAAGGAAAAAGAAAGAGAAGAAGCAAAACAAAAACGAGAAGAAGAAAAAGCAAAGAAGAACAGCATTCAATATAAATTAGGAAAGAAAGTTGCGAATAAAACAGCAGATAAACTTATTAATAAGGGATTAAATTCTCTTTTCAAGAATTTCTTTAAATAAAAATGACAAGTCATATTGTCATTTTTTTCAATTGTGATAAAATGTTATAAAGAAAGATAGTGATAAAATGAAAAAGAAAATAATAATAGGAGTAGTTATCGTAATTATTCTTACAATTACTTTATCAATAGTTGGAGTAATAATACTCAATCAAAAGAAAGTAACTCCACAAAAACCAACAAAGAAACCAACTTCCTATAACGAAAGTAATTATCATTTAAATTTAATAAAAACAGTAAATTCCACTCAAGAAGATAATTATTTAATAAGTCCTTATTCTATAGAAATTGCTTTATCTATGTTAAAAGAAGGAGCAAATAATCATACGAAAGAAGAAATAGAAAAAGTAATATCAAGTAGAGAAATTAAAGATATTAGTATAAAAGACAGAATAGAAGTTGCTAATGCTATCTTTGTAAAAGATAACTATAAGAATTCCATTAATCAATCTTTTGAAACAACTATGAAAAATAAATATCAATCAGAAGTTTTATATGATAAATTTACTACTCCCAATGTAATTAATAATTGGGTAAAAGAAAAAACACATAAGATGATTGATAAAATATTAGATGAAATGTCATCAGAATTTGTATTGGGAATTGCAAATGCCCTAGCTATCGATGTAGAATGGCTTTCTTCTTTTGAATGTAATAATACAACAGAAGAGACATTTACAAAAGAGAATCAAGAAGAAATGAAAGTAGAAATGATGCATCAAAGTTATAAAGATGATGCTTCTTATTTTGAAACGGATAATGCCAAAGGAATCATTTTACCATACAAATCTTATGAAGAAGATAATCATCTAGAGTTTATTGGAATTCTTCCTAATCAAGATATCAATAGTTTTATAGAAGGATTAACTATAGAGGAATTAGAAGCAATTGATCAGAATAAGGAAGATGCTACAAAAGATTTAAAAATTATTCTATCTCTTCCTAGATTTACTTATGATTTTACTCTTAATGGTTTCACCAATGTTTTAAGAACTATGGGAATAAAAGATGCTTTTGATGAAGATTTAGCAGATTTTACAAACATCATAACAAGAGAAGAAATGAATAAGCAAGATATCAATAATTTATTTGTATCAACAGCTATTCATAAAACTCATATTGACTTAAATGAAAAAGGAACAAAAGCAGCAGCTGTAACTTATTTTGGATTAGATTATGCAACTGGCATAATTGAAAAATCAAAAGAGATTAAAATTAAATTTAATCAACCATTTATTTATATGATAAGAGATTATAAAACAAAAGAATTATTATTTTTTGGAGTAGTAAAAGAACCAAATGAATGGAAGAAAACAACTTGTAAAGAATCATAATAAGAAAGGAGTATACTATGAAAATACTAGCCAGTGATTTTGATGATACAATCTACTTAGAAAATGATTTAGAAAAAACAAAAGATAATGTTCAAAGAATAAAGAAATTTATGCAACAAGGAAATATTTTTATCATTATAACAGGAAGAAATTATACAGATCTAAAGAATTTCTTAATTAAAGAAGATATCCCATATTCTTATTTAGTCTGTGAAGATGGAGCAAAACTATTTAATAATATGGATTATTGTTTTCATACAATATTATTAGAAGAAGAATTAATTAATAGAATAATTCCTGCGTTAGAAGAAAAACAATTAGATTATTATTTAGATGATGGATATAATAAAACAGAGAATAGAAAAGATTGTGTAAAGATTGTTATTAACTGTAAGATACAAGAAGAAAAAGAAAAAATTGTTTCTTATTTAAAAGAAGAATTCCCTGTACATATCTATGCTAGTAGAACTCATGTTAATATTATTAATAAGGCTGTCAATAAAGAAAAGGCCTTAAAAATATTATTTAATTTAGAAGAATTATCATTGAATCATTTATATGTGATAGGAGACAATGATAATGATTATGAGATGTTAAAAGCATTTCAAGGAGCAGTGATTTCCAAACATCATAAGAAATTAGATGAGTTAGAAAAAGAAGAATATGATACATTAAAAGATTATATAGAAGAATTAATGAAAGATTAATTCTTTTTTTCATATAATTTATTAGGTGATTGAATGACTGACTTTGTAATTCGATTAATCAGTAATTATGGTTATTTTGGAATGTTTTTAGGTATGGTTTTAGAAGCAGTAATTATTGTTATACCTAGTGAATTAATCCTCGCAACAGGAGGAATTCTTGCGAGTAAAAAAATATTTAGTTTTTTTGGTGCTTTCTTAACAGGGTTATTAGGAAGTGTATTTTGCGCTATTGTAATCTATTTCATGGGTTATTTTGGAGGAAAACCTTTTATCAAGAAATATGGTAAATATTTTTTTATGAAAGAAGAAGACTTAGAAAAATCAGATTCTTGGTTTAACAAATATGGTTTAATGAGTGCTCTTATTGGTAGAAACTTTCCTATAGTTAGAACCTTAATTTCTCTTCCTATTGGTATTATGAGATTATCTTTTACTAAGTTTTTAATCTATACAACAATTGGTTCTATTCCTTGGACATTAGCTTTTGTATTCTTTGGTTATGCTCTAGGAGAAAACTGGGTAGTAATAAATGCCTATATTTCGAAATTAAAAACTCCCATAAGATTCTTCTTATTATTTTTAATTATTCGATTTATTTATAAGAGAATAAAGAAAAATAGTGTATAATAAAAGATGTAGAGGAGACGATAATAATGAATCAATTTATGAAAGAAGCTAAAATACTAGCAGATGAGAATTTATCATCAAATGCAGGAGGACCTTTCGGAGCAGTCATTGTAAAAGATGACAAAATTGTAGGTAGGGGAGCAAATCGTGTATTACATAAAAATGATCCCACTGCTCATGCAGAAGTAGAAGCAATAAGAGATGCTTGCAAGAATTTAAATACATATGATTTAACAGATTGTATTTTATATACAAATTGCTATCCTTGTCCTATGTGTTTATCTGCAATTATCTGGTCTAATATAAAAACAGTATACTATGGAAATACCAAGGAGGATTCCGCTAATATTGGATTTAGAGATAACGCTATTTATGAATTTATCAAAGAAAACGAAGATTATAAGAATACTCTTCATTTAACACAAATAGATCAAGAAGAAACAATCAAATCTTTTCAAGAATATCAAGGAAAAGAAGATAAAACAATTTATTAAAATTATCCAAAGATAATGAGGTGATTGATAAATACTTGAAAAAAAAGAGCTAAAAATGAAGGAATATCTATTGGGGAGAAAAAAGACATTGGAATAGGACAAGAAGAAAAATCAAAAGAAATAGCTTTAAACTTATTAAAAGAAGGTATTGATATAGAAATAATTTCTAAAACAACTGGATTAACGATTGAAGAGATAAATCAAATGAAATAATTTTTCATAAACAACGGTAAATAGTAAAGGCGAAAAATACTAGAAATGCAAGAAAACATCTAGTATTTTTCTTTATTTTGTGTTATAATGTTGAACGTTGCTAAAAGAGGTGTAGTATATGGAAAAAAGAAATGTTGCAATTATTGCGCATGTCGATCATGGAAAAACAACATTAGTAGATGGTATATTAAAACATTCAGGAATGTTTCGTGAAAATGAAGATTTATCAAATTTATCAATGGATTCAAATGCTTTGGAGCATGAAAGAGGAATTACGATTCTAGCAAAAACAACAGCTCTTGATTATAAAGGAGTAAGAATTAATATCTTAGATACTCCAGGACATGCTGATTTTGGTGGAGAAGTAGAACGTATCATGAATATGGTAGATGGTGTATTACTAGTCGTAGATGCTTATGAAGGAGCTATGCCACAAACAAGATTTGTTTTAAAGAAAGCTTTTGAAGCAGGAGTAAAACCTATTGTTATTATTAATAAAGTAGATAAGCCAAGTGCAAGATGCAAACAAGTAGTTGATGAAGTACTAGATTTATTTATTGAACTTGGAGCTGATGAAGAACAATTAGATTTCCAAGTTATTTATGCATCTGCTGTTAATAATACTTGTAGTTTAAGTGATGATTTATCTACACAAACAGAAGGTTTTACTGAAATATTAGATAAAATAATTGAATTAATTCCTGCACCAAGTGGAGATGCTAATAAACCATTACAATTTCAACCAGCATTACTTGACTATAATGACTTTGTTGGACGTATTGGAATTGGTAGAGTACAAAATGGAAAAATCAAAACAGGAGAAGTTGTTACTTGTTCAAGATTAGATGGTTCTACGAAACAATTTAGAATTCAAAAATTATTTGGTTACTATGGATATAATCGTATTGAAATAGAAACTGCTGAAGCAGGAGATATCATTGCGATTGCAGGTCTTTCTGATATCTCAGTAGGAGAGACTATTTGTGAAAATAATAATATCTTACCATTACCACTTCTTCATATTGATGAACCAACCTTACAAATGACTTTTGGTACAAATTCTTCTCCATTTGTTGGAAGAGATGGAAAAATTGTAACAGCTAGAAAAATAGAAGAACGATTAATGAAAGAAACTCAAAGAGATGTATCTTTAAGAGTAGAACCCGCTACTAATGAATCATTTTTAGTTAGTGGACGTGGAGAACTTCATTTAGGAATATTAATTGAAAATATGAGAAGAGAAGGTTTTGAATTAGAAGTATCAAAACCAACTGTAATTATAAAAGAAATTAACGGAGTGAAATGTGAACCATTCGAAGAATTACAAATAGAAACACCAGAAGAAACTGTAGGTTCTATTATCGAACAATTAGGCCTTCGTGGTGGAAAAATGGAATCTATGACGAATTTTGAAAATCAAGTACGTCTTATTTATACGATTCCATCTCGTGGATTAATTGGTTTTTCAACAGACTTTATGACTCTTACAAAAGGTTATGGAATTATGAATCATACCTTTAAAGAATATTTACCATTTGATAATGTAGTTGTTGGAGAAAGAAAGCTTGGAGTCCTTGTTTCTATGGAAAATGGTCAATCAACTGCTTATTCCATTGGAAACCTAGAAGATCGTGGAATTATGTTTATTGAACCAGGTACAGAAGTATATGAAGGAATGATTGTTGGAGAATGTAATCGTGATAATGACTTAGCTGTTAATGTTGTAAAAGGAAAGCAATTAACCAATACTCGTGCCGCAGGAAGTGACCACACAGTTGTATTAAAAAGACCTAGACCAATTTCTTTAGAATATGCTTTAGACTATATTAATTCAGATGAATTAGTAGAAGTTACACCAAATTTTATTCGTTTAAGAAAGAAAATATTAAATACAGAAGAAAGAAAAAAATTTGATGCAAGAATGAAAAATGCTGAAAAGTAGGATAAAATAATAAGAAAATAGTGAGAAATCACTATTTTTTTTGAAAAAAATGCAATTTTTATTGCACAATAAAAATGTTTTTACTATAATGTATTTAGGATAGAGGTGAGAATTAGGATGAATCATGAACAAAATCAAAATCAACAAAAGAAAAAAATGTCAACAGAAGAATTAGAAAGAACTCACGTATTAAATCTTGATTCTTTTAAAGAAGTAATTCAAATGGAAAAAAGAACCAGCAAGAAACCAGCATTTTTTATCGCAACTCTTGGAATTATTGCTATCCTAGTAGGAATCTCTTATCAAGTAGCAGGAAGAATAGCTCTTGAAAAAGAAGAAGAAAGATTGATTGAGCAAAGAAGATTAGAAAAGAAAAAATCAATTCAAGCACCTGTAGTGATGACAGAATATATAAATTGTAGTTATTATGTTCCAAATAATCCAAATGGAACAGACTATTTAATGGAAATTAATTATGGATTTATCAATGAACAATTAATGGAATTTACAAAGAAGTTTACTCTTGTCGCAACACCATCTGCTCCTAATGGACCAGATACGGTAAATGCTTACTTAAATGATTATCAAGCTTTTTTAAATCCAATTGATGGTTACCAAATTAGTGTTACACCAACTACTAATACAGGTTTAGTAACATTAGTCAATGTAGATTTTGATAAATTAAATTTACAATTATTATCTCCAAAACAAAGTGAACATTTTTCAACGAGTGTTGATTATATGAAATATGAAAAAGAATCAACTATTAGACAAGATATGATTAGTAAAGGATATACTTGTGAATAAAAAAAAACTGCATTAAGCAGTTTTTTCATTCTTCTTCAAAGTTCTTAATTCTTTAGTAGAAAGTCTAACTTTTGTACCATCTTCAAGTCTATATACTTGTAAATTTAAATTTTGTCTCTTTTTCGTAGCGTTTAAAGCATGAGAACGAATATTCTTTACATTACCTTTTCTTGTAGTTACATTTACTGCCATGCTATCCCTCCTTACAAACATGATTTCCTTCACTGCTTAATAACTTTAACATAAATTACCAATAAAGTCAAATAAAAAAGGCTTCTTTCCTAAAAAAAGACCTATAAATTGGCTTTTTTTGTAATTATTCTTTCTATCTGAAATCTTTTTCTTAAAAATATGGTAAAATAATAAAGAAGGAGGAGTCGCTATGTTTATACCATTATTTAATAAAAGTAATTATACTTTATTATCTAGTATGTTAAAAATAGATGATATTATCTCCTATGCCAGAAAGAATCATCTTCCTAGTATTTCTATTGTTGATACTAATATGTTTGGAACGATGGAATTTATTAAAAAATGTGAACAAGAAAAGATAAAACCCGTTATTGGACTTCAAGTTCTTATGGAAGATTATTCAACTGTTTTATTTGTAAAAAACTATGAAGGTTATAAAAATATAATTAAATTATCTACAATTCAAAATGAAAGAAAAATTACTTTCTCAGACTTAGAAAAATATCATAATCATTTAATATCTGTTACTCCTTTTGAATCAAGAAATAAATATGAAGAAATATCTTCTCTTTTTGTAGATTCTTACTTAGGATATCAAGATAAACAAGAAGAAAAAGAAGCAAGGATAATTGCCAAAAATGTTGTCTTTTTTCAAGAAAATTTATATCCTTCTAAAGAAGAAAAAGAAGTATTACAAATCTTATATAAAATAAGAGATGGAAAAACTATTTTAGATGAGAATAGTGATTCTATTGATCATCATGAATTAAATATTGATCATATCAATTCTCTTAGTAGTGAAGAAGGTATTAATAATACGTTTAAGATTGTAGAAGAATGTAATTTACTATTTCCAGAGAAAGAGAATTATTTACCTATCTACGATTGTGAAAATCCAGATAGCTATTTAGAAGAATTATGTAAAGTTGGATTAAAGAAAAGATTAAAGGGAGATGTTCCTTCTCATTATCAAAATAGATTAATCTATGAATGTAAAGTAATAGAAGAAATGGGATTTTCTAATTATTTTTTAATCGTTTATGATTTTATTAAATTCGCTAAAAAGAATCAAATTTTAGTAGGTCCTGGAAGAGGAAGTGCTGCAGGTTCTTTAGTTGCTTATTCGTTAGGAATAACAGATATTGATCCGTTAAAATATGATTTATTATTTGAAAGATTCTTAAATCCAGAAAGAAAAACAATGCCTGATATTGATACTGATTTTCCAGATGATAAAAGAGATATGGTAATTGATTATGTAAAAGAAAAATATGGAGAAAAAAGAGTAAGTGGAATCATCACATTTGGAACACTTGCTGCTAAGCAAGCAATAAGAGATGTTTCTAGAGTATTAAATATTCCTCTATATAAAGTTGATTCCTTATCTAAATTTATTCCAGCTATGTCAAAGGATAAATTAATGGATATTTATCATAAAAATGAAGCATTTAAAGTAAGAATAGAAAGTGATACCATTCTTTCTAATATGTTTAAAATAGCAGTAAAATTAGAAGGTTTTCCTAGACATACATCTTCTCATGCAGCAGGAATTATTATGAGTAGAGTAGATTTAGATGAAGTAATTCCTCTTATTAAAGTAGATAATCTCTATCTAACTAGTTATTCTATGGAATATTTAGAGGAATTGGGATTATTAAAAATGGACTTTTTAGTCTTAAAGAATTTAACATTAATTGATAATGTAATAAAAGATATAAAGAATTATAATAATATAGAGATTGATTTTTCTAAAATACCTTTAGATGATAAGGAAACATTATCCTTATTTGAACAGGGGAATACTTCTGGTATTTTTCAATTTGAATCTACTGGAATGAAAGCTTTTTTAAAAAGATTAAAACCAAATACATTTGAAGATATTGTTGCGGCTATTGCTCTTTATCGACCAGGAGCTGCTTTAAATATAGAATCTTATATTAAGAGAAAACATAAAGAGGAAAAAATTACTTATTTAGATCCTTCTTTAGAAGAAATTACTAAATCAACTTATGGTTTCTTAATTTACCAAGAACAGATTATTAAACTAGCCAATATTTATGCAGGATATACGCTAGGGGAAGCAGATATATTAAGAAGAGCAATGAGTAAGAAAAAATCAGAATTATTAAAAAGTGAAGAAGAAAAGTTTATTAAAAAAAGTTTAGAAAATCATCATTCTGAAGAACAAGCTAAAAAAATATTTGATTTAATATTAAAATTTGCAGGTTATGGATTCAATAAATCCCATTCAGTGGCTTATTCTGTGGTATCCTACAAAATGGCTTATTTAAAATGTCATTATAAAACAATATTCTTTTCTAATCTATTATCGAATAGTATCGGAAGTGAAACAAAGACTAGTGAATATATCAAAGAAGCCAAATCAAATCACATAGAAATTGTAAAACCATCTATTAATGAAAGTGAATCAAAATATATTGTAAAAGGAAATCAAATTATTTATCCAATCTCTAATATAAAAGGAATTGGTGTAGTTGTTTCTGAACAAATTGAAAGAGCAAAAGAGCAAGGACCTTTTCAAGATATCTATGATTGCTTTAGTAGATTATATTTAGAAGGAGTAGGAAAGAAAACTTTTGAAACATTGATATTTGCTAATGTGTTTGCATGTTTTTCCTATACACGTGCTACTTTAATATATAATCTGGATAGTCTCTTTAATTATGCGGAATTAACAAAAGATATTGATCCTTCTTTAGTCATGAAACCAGAATTAATTGAACAGTTAGAGTACTCCAATGATTATTTATTAGAAAAAGAAAAAGAAGTATTTGGATTTTACTTATCTCATCATCCAACTACGATATATCAAAAAGATAATCCAAATTGTATCTATTTAAATACAGTAGAAGAACATTTTAATCAGACAATAGATTGTTTAATATTAGTGGAAAAAATAAAAGCAATTACTACGAAAAAAGGAGATCAAATGGCTTTTATTACAGGTAGTGATGAAACAATATCGATGGAATTTACCTTATTTCCTAAAATCTATCAATTATACTCTAATATAGAAAAAGGAAATATTTTAAAAGTAAGGGGAACAGTTGAAAAAAGATTAAATGAATATCAAATCATTGTATCAAAAATAAGAATATTACAAGGAGAAAAAAATGAAGAATAGACAAAATATTTATAAAATTGCTACTATCGTATTCATACTGGATCAATGGATAAAATTAATGATTTCTCATATGATGCAAGAATATGATAAAATTACAGTAATACCAAATTTCTTTTCCATTCAATATGTAAAGAATAAAGGAGCAGCTTTTTCTATATTAGAAGATAAATCTCTTTTATTAATCATTATTAGTATCGTATTTATCTTAGTATTAGATAAAATGATAAAAAAAGAGAAGAACTTTACTAAATTATCGATTCTCTCTTTAGGGATGATTATAGGAGGAGTATTTGGTAATCTAATGGATAGAATTTTATATCATAGTGTTATTGATTACTTATCATTTATCATCATTAATTATCATTTTCCAGTCTTTAATCTAGCTGATATAGGAATAACGGTTGGTACATTTTTATTATTAATTACAATGATATTTGATAAGAAAGAAAAAGATGATAAGAAAAGGAGTAATGAAGTATGAATCCATTTATGAAATATTATCAAGAAGAAAAAGAAATGATGGAGAAAATGATTTATGAATATAATCAATCATTATTAACGGAAGAAAACTCTTATTTAAGAGATAATTTGAAAGTATTTGTTAATTTAAATCACTCTGGAAAAAGAATTAGAGGGATTTTAGTAAATTTAGGATATCAATTAAAAAAAGGAAGAAGTACCTATAGTTATCCATTAGCTCTTGCTTATGAGTTATTTCAAACATCCATCTTAATCCATGATGATATTATTGATCAAGATGAAAAAAGAAGAGGAATTGCGACTGTTCATTATTATAATAAGGAAAAATATAAAGAGGTTTCTTCAGAAACAGAAGTAAATCATTTATCTAACTCTATTGCTTTATGCATAGGAGATTATGGCTTCTACTTAGCTAATCAAAAGATTGCCGAGGCTTATCAAGAAGATAAAAATCTTGGCAAAGTATTAACTTTTTTTAATGATACAGTATTAAAGACAGCTAAAGGAGAACTATTAGATGTTATTCTTCCCTTTGAAAGTAAAAATATAGGAGTAGAATTATCAACTCTTGAAAAAACAATAATAGATATTTATCGATTAAAGACATCATATTATACTATGATAGGACCTATCTCATCTGGAATGATACTAGCAGGAACCAATAAAGAAGAATTAGATAGTATCGATAAAATAGGTGAAAAGATTGGAATAGCATTTCAAATTCAAGATGATATATTAGGTATTTTTTCCAACGAAACAGGAAAAACAAAAGCTTCTGATATTAAAGAATGTAAGCAAACTCTTCTTTATGCTTATGCTAAGAATTCTTCTTATAGTGAAGAATTAGATAGTGTCTATGGAACAAGTAAGTTAGATGATACAATAATTCAAAAGGTACAAGATATTATGAAAAAATCAAAAGCTTTAGAAAAAGCAACTAATCTTATGAACTCTTTATATGATGAAGCCATTCATGATATTTATCAGTTAGATTGGATAAGTGAAGAAGATAAAGATATACTAGTAGGTTTTGTTGATTATTTGAGGGGGAGAAATCAGTAACTATGACATTTAATTTAGATCAAATGGAATTAGAAATAGTTGAGCCAATCGAGGATGATGATTGTTTCTTAAAGATTCATAATAAATATTATTATTTTAAAACAATTAAAATAAGTGATGAAACCTATAATGAATTAATTGCTGCGAAAATAGCTGAAAGATTAGCAATTCCCCATGCTTCCTATTATTTAGGAACTTATCATGGTCAACAAGGAGTATTATCAGAATTAATTGATATGAAAAACTTTATTTCTTTTTATGATTTTATTACTGAAATATTAAAAGTCAAGAAAGAAAAACCAAGTGATGTTCAACTGATTAATTCTTATCATGAATTGGAAAATATTCTTTATGTAGAATCTTTTCATAATTTAGAAGATATTTGGTTTTTCTTGTCTGAAAAATATGATGCTAAAACAGTAGAAAAAGTGATGGATGACTTAGTTAATATCTTTTTATATGATATTATTATTGCGAATAATGATCGCCATTCTGGTAATATTGGATTTATTAGAAAGGATAATACTATTGAAGTAGCTCCTATATTTGATAATGAGAATATGTTAAGAAAATCATCCATTGAAGATGGAAAGTATAGTTTTGGAATAGAAAGAAATGATATCTTAGCACAAATAGAAGGCAATCCAATGAATCTTTTTCATAAATTTATTCATTATAGTGCCTCATTTTATCAAGATAGATTAAAAGAAATGGTAGAAGTTATTAGAGATGATAATATCGATCAAATGCTAAAAGAAATTGAAAATGAAATTAATGAAAAAATATCTGAATATCAAAAAGAATTTATAAAGGAGAGATTTCATAATAATTATCAAAATATTAAATCATATTTAAAAGATATAGAAATTAGTCGAGGAAAGTGATTATATGATATTTCAGTTAGATGATTTAGAACAGGAATCAATAAAAGAAGCAAATGAAAAAGGTATGATATTTACTTATCAAGGAGATGATTATTATTTTAAAAAAGAAAAGAGAAAATATAATTATCTATATGAAGTAATTGCTTCTAAAATTGCAAAAAGAATGAATATTTCTTGTTGTGAATATTATATTGGAGAAAAGAATCATCGTTATGGAGCAGTATCAAAAAGATTTGATACAACTACTTATAGTAGTATGAATTATCTATTAAAAGATTTTTATAAAACTCAAATAGCAGAAGTAAATAATAATCTAGAAGCAATTGATAATTTCTTTTATCAAAAATTTGGTAAAGAAATACAAGAAAGATTAATGGATGATTTAGTTAATATTTTTTTGTTTGATGTTATAATAGGAAATAGTGATCGTCATAGTAATAATTATGGATTAGTAAAAACGAATGATAACATAGAATTTGCTCCTTTATTTGATAATGAAAATATGTTATCACGATTATCTCTTCTCTATGGTTTTTATGCTCTAGGTGTAGATGAAGATGATTTTGTTTATAATTTCTATTTTATGTCTTCTAAAAATATAAGTATTTTATATAAATTTCTTGAAAGAAGTAGTTATGAATATTTAGAAAGATTAGAAAAGTTTTTACCAGCAATTGATAGAAAAGAAATAATAAATATTTTTGAGGAAATAGAAGAAGAGATAGAAATTGATGGAAATACGAAACGACAAATTATACAATTATTTCAAGTAAATAAGAATTATATTGAAAGTGAATGTCAAAAGACTTATAAAAAAGAATAGGATAGGTTAATATGGAACGATATCAAGAAACAAATAAAGTAAGTATCTATGGAATTATAGGAAATATATTGTTATTATTACTAAAAGGTATAGTTGGATTTTTAAGTAATAGTCAAGCTATGATAGCTGATTTCTTTAATAGTTTTGGAGATGTTTTCTCTTCATTAATGACTTTTATTGGAAATAAAATAAGTAAAAAAGAAGCTGATGAAGATCATAATTTAGGTCATGGAAAAGCAGAATATGTATATGCTTTTCTAATAAGTATTATTATGATACTTACTAGTTATTCTGTGGTTAAAGGCTCTATTGATACTTATTTAAGAAAAGAGAAAATAACTTTTTCTTATCTTCTGTTAGGAACTGCTATCGTAACGATTATTGTAAAATTATCTTTATATTTCTATACAAAAAGTGTCAATAAAAAACATCCCAATATTTTAATCGAAGCAAGTTGTAAAGATCATAGAAATGATTGTTTTATTACGACATTAACAGTTGTATCCTCTATTCTTGGTATTAACGGTTTTTATGAAGCTGATATAATAGTTGGAATTATTATTGGATTATGGATTTTTTATACAGGATGGAAAATTTTTAAAGAAAGTTATGATGTTTTAATGGATAAGTCCATGAATGAAGATACAAAAGATAAAGTATATGAAATTATCAGAAGACATCAAGAAGTTTTAAAAGTAAATCATTTTAATGCTACTCCTGTAGGATATCGTTATCAGATATCATTTACTATTTTTGTAGATGGTTTATTAACGACATTTGAAAGTCATGAGATTGCTAACTCTTTAGAAAGAGAAATCGAAAAAGAAATACCAGATATATATTTAACAGTAATCCATGTAAATCCAATGAAAAGAGAGAATCAAGAATAAAGAGGATAGAAAAATATGATATAATAAAAGAAGTACTAGGAAGTGACAAAAATGAATAATGAAGAATTTGATTTAAAAACAAATAAGACATTTGATATCAAATCAAAAAGAATTAGTATCTTAAAGAATTATGGAGAAAACTTTCAAGAGAATAATTATATAACAAACCCAGCAATTGGAAGAGATGAACAAATAAAACAACTAATTCTTATTTTGTTAACTCCTGATAAATCAGCAGTACTAATTGGAAAACCTGGTGTTGGTAAAACAGCTACCGTAGAAGGTCTTGCTTATCGAATACAAAAAGATGCCGTACCAGATGTATTAAAAGGTTATCAAGTTATAAAAATAAATACAGCTGCTATTCTAGGAGTAGATCCTGTTACAGGAGAATCCAAAGTACAAACATTAATTGATGAATTAAAAGATAAAACAAAATTAATATTATTTATCGATGAAATACATACTTTAATGGGAACAAAAGGAGAAGCTTTAGATTTTGCTAATATGTTTAAACCTGCATTAGATAGAGGAGATATTAAAGTAATAGGTGCCACTACTACAGAAGAATATGAAAGATATATCTTAAGAGATAAGGCTTTTGTAAGAAGATTTCAAAAAGTAGAAATATTTGAACCTACTAGAGATGAGAATGTTCAAATATTACTAGGAACTTTACCAAAGATAGAATATAGAACTGGTGCTAAATTAATGTATAGTCCTTTTATTCAAAAGAAAATTATGGAATTTATTACCGATATTACAAGTGAATATAAGCGAATTTATGAAGTGGGTTCTAGGTATCCAGATGTTTCTTTAACGATTGTACAACAAGCATTTTCGAATGCCTTATTTGATAACAGAAGAGATGTCAATATCATAGATATTAAAAAAGCAATTATGAATAGTAAAAATATCTATCCTGATGTTATTACAAAATCAATGCCAATATTTGATGAAACATTTGCTGATCAAATTGATGAAAATAAGAGTATTACAAATGGAGAATACGAAAAGTTATCAGAAGATACTATTTAGAAAGTAGGGATAAAATGGTTTGTAAAAGTTGTGGAAAAAGATTACAGGAAAATGAAAAATTTTGTACAGTATGTGGTTATTTTAATACTGATACAGAGGAAGAGGAGGAATCATCTTTATTTGAAGAAATTGATGAATCAGATTCTGAAGAAGAGGTTGATGATTTATCATCTTTTAATGAAGATAATGATGACTTAGCATCTCTTAATGAAGAAAACGATGATTTACCATCTTTAGAAGAAACTAAATTGGAGAAAGAAGCTGAATTAAAGGGTTTTGATATTGTTCCAGAAGAGCAAGAACAATTTGATAATGAATTAGAACAATATATTGAATCTTATATTGGAGAAGATTATAAGATTATCAAAAAAAGTCCAATTAATGTTTATGCTTTAATCTTAAATTGGATGTATGTATTATATAGAAAATGTTATATTACAGGAATAATTGGATTAGTTATTATATATATACTTACCTTATTTTTCCCTGATTATTTATTGTTTTTTATAGGAATTAGTATGATTATGATTGGTCTTCTATTTAATAAATATTATCTTTTTATTATAAAAGGTAGAGTAAAAAGATTATTAAATAAATATGAAGGTAGTGATGAATTTAATCTAAAAGAAATATGTAAGCAAAATGGTGGAGTAAATGTTTTAAAAGCATTAATTATTTATTTTGTATTTTTACTTTTACTATTAATTCCTTATGTTGTAAATAGGCAAAAACCAGTAGAAAAATCAAAATATTGGGAAGAAACATCTGAAAATCAAGCTAATTGTATGTCATTTACAAAGCAGTCTTATAAGGATTTTGACAAAACAAATACTAGTGGAATTGTAACAGAAGCTACTTGTAAAGTTGTAGTAGGAAATCCTAAACAATTTAGAATTTATTTAAAAGTATCATCAAATAAAAAAATATATTATACTTTCTATTTAGCAGATGGTAAGAAATTATCTTATCAGAGTGATACAAAAGAGAAGGAAACATTAGAAGAAAAGAAAACAGCAGGAAATATAACTAGTGCAGAGCAAACAAAGTTATATAAAATTCAAGAAGTTGTAAAAGAATATGATGATATTTTATCAAAATCAAAGAAAGAGAATGAATTAATCAATAAACAAGAAGAAAAAGAAGCAAAGAAAAACTTTGTTTTTGGAAAAGAAGAAATAATGAGATAGATTATCAATTTTCTTCTTCTTTTTTTTAATATATTCAAGGAGGATTATATGTGTGGAATTATTGGATATGTAGGTAATAGACATCCGGAAGAAATATTATTAGAAGGATTAAAATCTTTAGAATATCGGGGTTATGATTCATCAGGAATAGCATTAAAAAATGAGAAAGAAATTCAGATTATAAAGAGTGTTGGTAAAATATCTCAACTAGAAGATAAAATAAAAGCAACAAAATTAATTGACTGTAACATGGGAATTGCCCATACTAGATGGGCTACTCATGGAGGACCTAATGAAGTAAATGCTCATCCTCATCGAGTAGGAAAAATAGTTCTTGTTCATAATGGGATTATAGAAAATGCAAAAGAGTTAAGAGAAGAATTAGAAAGAAAGGGAATTGTTTTTCAATCGGAAACTGATACTGAAGTTGCTTGTGCGTTAATCAATGAATATTATGAAGATGATATGATTACTGCTATTGATAAAGCTGTTGAAAGATTAAAAGGATCTTATGCTTTAGGAATAATGTTAGAGGGTAGTAACAAGTTATATGCTGTTAGAAAAGATTCTCCTTTAATTATAGGAGTTGGAAAAGATGGTATGTATATAGCTAGTGATGTAAAAGCAATTATTAAAGAAACGAATCAATATATTTTATTAGGGGAGAAAGAAATAGTTGAATTATCTAATCATTCTTATAAGATAATTAAAGATAAAAAAGAAGTATTAAAGGAAGTATTAACAGCAGATGTATCCAAAGAAGCTCAAGAAAAGGGAAATTATAAACATTTTATGTTAAAAGAAATCATGGAAGAACCTATTGTATTAGAAAATACTATAAAACCTTATCTTGATGATATGAATTTAATACCAGATTTAACTTGTTATGAACAAATTCATATTGTAGCCTGTGGAAGTGCTATGCATGTAGGATTTATTGGAAAACAATTATTTGAAGAGAAAGCTAAGATTCCTTGTTCCGTAGAATGTGCCAGTGAATATCGTTATAAAGATGTTTTGTATGATAGAAAAACTATTGTAATTGTTATTTCTCAATCAGGGGAAACTGCTGATACGATTGCTGCTTTAAGAAAAGCAAAAGAAAATCATATTGATACTTTAGCTATAGTCAATGTTAAAACTTCAACAATTGCTAGAGAAAGTGATAAAACTCTTTTTATAGAAGCAGGTCCTGAAATAGCAGTCGCAACAACAAAAGCTTATATTTTACAGGTTGCTATGATATCTCTTCTAGCTTATCGATCAGCATTAGTAAGAAATAAAGAAGAGAAGAGAATAGAAAATGAATTAAAAAAATTACCTCGACTTGTGGAAGAAATTATTAATAGGAGAGATACTTATCTAAAAATAGCAAAAAAAATATATCAAGAAGAAAATGTTTTCTTTATTGGAAGATTAATGGATTATGCTATTTGTTTAGAAGGAAGTTTAAAATTAAAGGAAATATCTTATATTCATAGTGAGGCTTATCAAGCTGGGGAATTAAAGCATGGTACCATTTCTTTAATAAAAGAAAATACTCCAGTAATAGGTATCATTACGAATGAAAAAATTAAAGAAAAAACAATTTCTAATATGGAAGAAGTTAAATCTAGAGGGGCTTTTTTAATTACTATCTCAAATTCTAAAGTGGATTGTGGAGATATTAACATTACTCTTCCTAAAATTAGTGAATACTTAGAGCCTATCTTAGTGGTGCCAACACTACAATTAATTGCTTATGAAGTTGCCAAACTAAGAGGCTGTGATATCGATAAGCCTAAGAATTTAGCAAAAAGCGTAACCGTAGAGTAGGGGCAAAAATAAATATTCTTAATATAATAAAAAGAAAGGAGAATATTTATGGTCGGTTATGGATATCCAGTCTACCCATCTTATCAAACAAATAATGATGGATTTGGTGGTAGTTGGTGGGCAATTTTTATCATAATTATTATTATTTTCTTCCTATTCTGGGGTTTTGGAAATAATAACAATAATTGTGGAAATAATAGATAAGGCTTCCTTAGGGTTGCCTTTTCTTTTAATAGAAAATATAGAGGTGATAGAGTTGAAAAAAAGAATCATAATAGGAATCAGTTTAGGCTTAGTAGGAATAGGAATCGTGATATTAGGATTTATTCTTATCAAAAAAGATAATAATCCTGAAATTATTGATTCACCAGAAGTAGTCATAACTCCATTAGAAGATATCTATCAAGTAAATATTGAATATGATGAAGAAGAGAATGTAAAAGATATCTATACGGATTATGATGATTTTTCTAAAATAATAAAAACCGAATCGATAAAAGAAGAAGATTTTATTAATAACAATATTTATGTTTTTAAAGTACCATACGATACTTGTGGAGAAAGAGATTTTGTTCCAACAGATAAAAAAATAGAAAAAAATAAGATCATAGTAACAGTAAGCTATCGAGCCTCTTGTGGAGTTTGTGCACCAGATAATATTTATTTTGCTATGAAAGTAAGTAAAGAAGAATCGGAAAAAGAAGTTGAGATAAAATATAATCAAATAAATAAATTAAGTTGTGATCCAAACATGGATTATAAGCCAATTATTTATATTTATCCAACAGATGAAATGGAAGTAGAAGTAAAATTATTGAAAGAAGAAAATCTTACTGTTACTTATCCAAAATATCAAAATAGTTGGAAAGTTTTGGCGAATCCAGATGGAACTTTAAGGATAAATGATAGAGAATATTATTCTTTATTTTGGGAAGGAAAAAATCATAACGTTTCCATGAAAAAAGATGGGTTTGTAGTAAAAAGAGAGAATACGGAATCATTTTTAGAAGAAAAATTAGAAATTTTAGGACTAAATCAAAGAGAAGCCAATGAGTTTATTATTTTCTGGTTATCAAAACTATCAGAGAGTCCTTATAATTATATTAGATTTGAAACTTTAGAAGAAATTAATGAATATATGCCTATTTCAATTACTCCTGTACCAGACACATTAATAAGAATTCAAATGGATTATAAACCATTAAATGAAAAAATCGAAGTAGAAGAGCAAATGCTTGAAAAAAAAGAAAGAAATGGATATCAAGTAATAGAATGGGGAGGAAGTATTATTAATTAACAAGAATTTACAAGAAGAAGAAAAAAATCATAAATACTATTGTATTTTTAAGAATGGTAATAGTATAATAATAGTAATAGATATGTTTGGAGGAAAATATGAAAAAAAGAATTGTTTTATTGAGCAGTATTATGATAATTGCATTATTTTTTGTAGCAGGTTGTGATAAGAAAAAAGAAGAAGAAAAACCTAAAAAAACGGGAGGATATGATTATTTAGTACTAGTAAACAAAAAGAATAAGTTACCGGATGATTGGGAAGAAAAAGTCTCATTAGTAACTACTAAAAATGCTTGGAATGAAAAAATCCAAATTGAAACAGAGACATTTGAACAATACAAAAAATTAAAAAAAGCTTTAGCAGCTGAAGGTATTACTATTGAATTAGATAGCGTGTATCGTTCTGTAAAAGAACAACAAAAATTATGGGATGAATGGTCAGTTGAAAAAGGAATCGACTATGTAACAAATTATGTTGCAGTTCCTGGATATTCTGAACATCATACCGGTCTTGCTGTTGATATTTGCTTAAAAATAGATGGTGAATTAGTTTATGAAAATGATGATATGTTAAAAGAAGAAGAAATATTTGCTAAAATTCATGAAAAATTAGCAGACTATGGATTTATTTTAAGATATCTTAAAGGTAAAGATGATTTCACAGGTTATTCTTATGAACCATGGCATTTAAGATATGTTGGTAGTGTAAAAGTTGCTAAAGAAATTGCTGAAAAAGGAATAACATTAGAGGAATATTTAGATAGTACTAAAAAATAAAGTTGAATGATTCATTCAACTTTTTTGATAGGAGGTTATTTTTTGAATATAGAAAATGATGTTTTTAAGAATGCTATTTTTATAAATCAAAAATTAATCAAATATGGTTTTATAAAAGATAAGGATACTTATTATTATATAAGAAGATTTCTCAATAATGAATTTGAAGCAATACTGATTGTTCAAAACAATCATATTAACGGAAAAGTAATAGATTTGGAAACACAAGAAGAATATCTTGCTATTAGAACAAATATGAATAAAAAATTTGTAAATAAAGTACGGGAAGAGTATAAAAATATATTATTAGATATTTGTAATTATTGTTGTGATAGGAGATATTTTATGTATCAGCAGGCAAATCGAATAACAAAATATATAAAAGATAGATATGATGATAGTCCTGAATTCTTATGGGAGACATCTCCTAATCATGGAGTTTTTAGAAATAAAAGAAATAAGAAATGGTATGGAATTATTATGAATATTGATTTTTCTAAAATATCTAAAAAAACGGGAATGATAGAAATAATTAATGTGAAATTAAAAAGAGATGAAATAGAAACACTATTAAAGAAAAATGGTTATTATAGTGCATATCACATGAATAAGAAGGACTGGATATCTATCATTTTAAATGATACGTTAAATGATCAGGAAATTATTACAAGAATAGAAGAGTCTTATGAAATAATTGATAAGAGAGGAATACAATGAAGGAGTTTTTAGATAATATTGATAAATTACATACTACACAAATGGGAATACAAAGAATTAAAAATAATCTCAATTTAACAACAGAAGAGGTTGTAGAATATTGCAAAGAAAAAATAATGCAAGATAATTGTAAGATAACAAAAAAAGGGAAAAATTATTATTGTAAGATAGATAATATTATAATTACTATTAATTCTTTCTCTTATACAATAATTACAGCACATAAAGTAATATAAAAAAGAATAGAGTAGCAAAAATGTTACTCTATTTCATTTCCACTTGGGGGATAAGAAGGATTATCTAAAGCCTTAAAGTAATAGCATATTTATCATAAAACAGTTTATATATTGCTTATTTATTATTTGATTAAATATCTAAAATATATAAACTATCTTGTATTATTCTTGCATAACTATCTGGACTTTTTTTCAAGTCCCTTTTAGGAAAAGAAAAGTTTATAAAATATGACAAAACTATGTATGTTCGATTGACACATGTAACTATATATGCTAGATTGTGCTTAGAAACATTTAGTTGTTGAGTGTCTACCTCCAATCCAACAAAGAGAGGAGGTTTGAGAGAATGAAAAAACGTGAATACAACATTAAGTTG
>CADBSF010000071.1 GCA_902797265.1 uncultured Erysipelotrichaceae bacterium | reverse complement strand
TCTAGTTCAAGAATGGATTCTAGAGAAGAAACTCCTGTTGTAGAAATGTATCCTGAAGTGGAATTAACTCCTGTAGAAATGAATTCTGGAGAAGAAACTCCTACTGAAGAAGATTCAGCTACTGAATATGATGATGAATTTGACGATGAGGATTATGTTGAAGAATTCGATGATGATGATTATGTTGATACTGGTGAGGTGGCAGATGAAGGAATAACTGATTTACCTCCTGTAGAAAGAGAAGAAGAACCTCATGTTGGTATAGGTCATTTTCCTCATGTGGAAACTATTATCTACAAGTTGACAAAAGATCTTGATATTTATCCAAAAGATTGTAAAAGATATACTGCTAGTAATATTCGACCAACTAAGGTATTTATTAAAGAACTACGCTCTGGCAATTATTTATATAATATTGTTCATGTTTTACCATCTGTTGGAAAAGCTACTGTTAGCTTCTTTAAGAAATTATCTAGTAAATTATTACTAAGTAATCGTGCTAAGAAGAATGTAAAAGAATTAAAACGTAGAGTTTATAATGAATTAACAGAAGAAGAATTAGAAGTATTATTCTTAGAATATCGTGGTAGTCAATTAAAGATGGACATGAATCTTCAAATAAATCCAATTCTTTTAACTAGATTGAAAGAATATGGATTAGATAAAATAAATGAAATAAATGATAGAATTAAAGCAAAATATGAAAATTTATTTACAACAGTTGGAGAAATAAAAGCCTTAGACGAAAAAATTGAGTCTACCGAAGTTAGTGAAACTGATAAAAGAAAGTATGAGAGAGAAAGAGAAGAATTATTTGAAAAAGCTGCAAGCGATGTTATTTATATTCATGATTCTAGGATTATAGGTAATAAATATATGTCTGGAGGAGTTCATGGACTTGAAGAAGACTTTAAAGCAATTGACTCGAAGCAAAATTATATTGGAAGACGGTTTGCAAAAGTTGGAAAATTTGATAACGATTTACAAGAGACTTTAGCGACTCTTGGTCAGAAGTTAAATGATGCAATAGATGATTTAGATCATAAAAAAATTGTTGAAAGCTTTTTAGCTCTTGAATCTTGTTATTTCCATAATACAAAGATTAGACCAAGCTTATTAGGTAAGAAGAGTGTTGGTAAGAAATATTACACTTCTCTTGTAGAAGAATTTGATTATCGAGATGATCCATTCATGAGAGATTTATTTATGACAGTAGCTCTAGCATCAGCAACTCTTGGTGCAGTGAATGCAGTTCAAACTCATACGGGTAATGGAATATCTCGTAGTGAAATTGAAAGAATCAATCAACAAAATGATAATGCAGTTGGCTATGCAGTTCAAGTAGGAAAAGAGATTAATAATCAAAAGGCAACTTTAATTAATGGAATGAAAGCGCAAGCATATAAAGATACGGTAACTATATCTCATATGAGTGGAACTGATGTTGCGAATAGTTTTTATCAGAAAGTACAATCTGATATTGATTCGATTATTACAGGATATGCCAATAAATCTTTAACTGATCTTGAAGTGTTAGCTCAAATGCGTAATGTCGTTAAAGGAACGCAAATATCTTTCCAAAAAGTAGCTGAAGAATACTTGAAAGAATTACCATCTTCTAGTTATAACATTCCTGCTATTCAAAATTCTCTAGAGTATTTAACTACTCATCCAGATGAAATAATGCAAATGAATGAAGCAGTCTTTGATCTTGGAAATTATGCTGGAGGATTAACAACTTTATCGGCAACTCACTTTGATGCTTTCACAAGTTTACCAAGTGATTTACAAACAACACTTTTATCTTGTGCCTCTTCTTGTGCGCTTGCTTTAAATATTTCTTCTAATATGGAAAGTAAATATTTAAAGAAAAATAAAAAAGATAAAAGTATTGAAGAAATGTTAGAAAAATATATTAATGAAGAATATGATGCTCCTACAGAGACGACTGGAAGAAGAAGATAAAAAAAGAGATTCAATCAATTTTGAATCTCTTTTTAAAATAATACTTTTTCATTCTTATATTGTTTGATAATATAGCTTAATACAATTGTTATATATATTATAGTCGATAAGAACATACTTACTATATACAAGATATTTATCTTGCCACTGTTGACATCTGAAAAAATTTGAACATAATTTAAGAATGGAATAATAGAAATAATAAATGATGTTTTCATATTAATCATAAAAGATATCATACCAGGAAAGAAACTAATAAAAGTAATAGGTGTTAGAGAACTTTGTGCTTCTTTAAATGTTTTTGATAAAGAAGCTATTGCGATACAAAGACCACTAATGAGTAAAGAAAAGCAAATAATGATAAGTAATGTAATGATAATAGTTAGAGGAGAAGGAATTAGATTTAATCCTTTGTAGATTCCTATCGTTTTTTCTACATATTTTAATGAAATTAAAGATAGGATAAAACCTAAAACACCTGTAATCATAGAAGAAATAGATACACTTAAATATTTTCCTAAAATAATATCTTTATTCTTTATTGGAAATGTTAATAATGTTTCCATTGTACCACGTTCTTTTTCTCCAGCAGTAGCGTCAGTTGCAGGATAGGTTGCGGAAATTGTAATTGCCATAATAATAAATAAAAATGCATAGGTTGTTATATAATTTGCATAAAAATTATCTTCCTTTTTCGCAATCGATTGATAATCTATCTTAATAATATCTAATACTTCTTCACTATTAATACCATGAGATTTTAAATAATCGTCTTGATAATATAACTTTAATTCATTTAGATAGTTTTCTGCATAGGGAGTAGTGGTTGCACTATCAATATTGTTTTCATCATAATAAATTTTATAGGTGTTATTCTCTTTTGTAATATAACATCTTATTTGTTCTTTATCATAACTATCTTGTAATTCTTTTACTGAGTTTACTTCATAATTAATATCTAAATTCTCTAATATTTCTTTATCAATTTCTTCTAATTCATAAGCAATTCCTATTGTTCCAACATCTTTTTGTTTACTTGTTTCTGAATCAAATAAATAACTGATTCCAATAATAATAAATGGAATTAATATGGGAATGATTAACATCATAGATAGAGATTTTTTATCACGAAATACTTCTCGTAATTCTTTTTTTAAAATTAAAAATGTTTTATTCTTCATAAGATAAGCCTCCTATCAATTTAAAGAAACTTTCTCTTAAATTATTGGTATTGGTTTTCTCTTTTATTTCTTGAGGAGTTCCTTCTATTAGTATTTTTCCTTTATTAATCATAATTACTCTATCACAAATATCTTGTGCTTCTTCCATGTAATGAGTAGAGTAAAGAATTGTTTTTCCTTTTTGTTTTTCTTTTTTGATAAAATCTAGAATGATTTCACTGGAAATAATATCTAATCCACTAGTTGCTTCATCTAATATATAATATTTTGGATTATGAATTAAACATCTAGCTATGTTTACTCTTTGTGTTTGTCCTGTAGATAAATGATTAATTCGATTATATAAGAATTTATCCATCTCTAAAAGATTAGATATTTCTTTAATCCTTTTTTCTTTATCTTCTTTATAATCATAGAATTCTAGACACATTTCCAATAATTCATAGGGAGATAATGTTTGATATATTTTGGTATTACCTGATAGATAAGCAATATCTTTTTTTATCTCAATTTCTTTTTCTTGAAAAGTATTTCCATCATATAAAACTTCTCCACTAGTTGGTTCCATAATACCACCAATCATTCTGAGAAGAGTTGTTTTTCCTGCTCCATTAGGACCAAGAATTCCTATTATTTCACTGTCATGCGCTTCAAAAGAAATATTATCTACGGCATAGAATTTTATTTCTTTGTTCTTTTTTTCTTGTTTGATAAATTCTTTTTTCACATTTTTAACGGTAATCATTTTTTTCTCCTTTACATATTATTAAATTCATTATATCATAAAATTGAGGTGATATGTATACTATTCATTTGGTATCCGAAATGTTCTACTTGTAGAAAAGCAAAAGATTATTTAGATAAAAATAATATTAAATATGAAACAAGAGATATTGTATTAGAAAAACTATCGAAAGAAGAAATTCTTTCCTATTATAAAAAAAGTGGAAAGAATTTAAAGAAGTTTTTTAATACAAGTGGTTTAAAATATCGAGAATTAGGTTTAAAAGATAAATTAGAAAATATGAGTGAGGATGAAAAAATATCTTTATTAAGTAGTGATGGAATGTTAGTAAAAAGACCGATTTTAGTTACCAATAATCATGTTTTGATTGGTTTTTCAGAAAAAGAATGGAGGGAATTATGAAAATAATCAAATGTAATAATGGGAATATTATGGGAGTGTTAAAAGAAGTTAGTGATGTTAGTGATAAAATTCTTTCTGCTAATAGTGTAGATGCTTCTTTTGAAAAACATATTCCCAATTATGAAATCATTGGTGATGAAGTAAAACTTTATGTTTCTCATGTAATGGAAGAAGATCATTATATTGAATGGATTATGGCTGATTATGGAGATAAAGAAATTATTAAACATTTGAAACCTCATGAAGAGCCAATGGTTGTGGTACCTTATCAAGAAGGTATGAAAGCATATAGTTATTGTAATAAACATAGTTTATGGTTAAAGGATAAAATAGAAAGGTAGGTGAATAGGGATGATTATTGTTAGTACAGATAATATTGTTGGAAAAGAGATTGTTGAAAGCTTAGGTGTTGTGAAAGGCGAAATTGTTCAATCTAAACATTTAGGAAGAGATTTCATGGCTGGAATGAAGACTATCGTAGGTGGCGAAATTAAAGGTTACACGGAAATGATTAGTGAAGCAAGACAAATTGCTACCAATCGAATGATTAAAGAAGCAGAAACTTTAGGTGCTGATGCTATTGTCGGAGTAAGATATGGATCATCTGCAGTAATGCAAGGTGCTGCTGAAATTATTGCTTATGGAACAGCCGTTAAATTAAAACAAATTAATTAAAAAGAAAATGAAAAGATTTTCTTTTTTTTCTTCATTATAAAATGAAATTATAATAATTGACTTTTTTATAAGTTTAAAATATAATACTCATCGAGGGGATTCGTATGAATACTGATTATAATCTTTATAAAATATTTTTATACTTATTTGAAGAGAGAAGTATCTCTAAAACAGCAAGTAAATTATATGTATCGCAACCAGCAATTAGTTATAGTTTAAAAGAATTAGAGAGTCAATTAGGCTATACTTTGTTTTATCGTAATTCGAAAGGAATTGAACCTACTACTGAAGCTAAAGAATTATACGGTTATATTTCAACAGCATTTCATATTTTAAATGATGCCGAAGAACATATTAAAAATTTAAATCAATTAAATACAGGAACTGTTCGAATTGGAATCCCATCCTATTTAGGAATCTTTTTCTTGTCTCCTTATATCTTAGAATTTCGTAAACAATATCCTGCTATAACATTTGAAATCATTTGTGAGAATACAGATAAAATGATTGAAATGCTTGAAGTTAGAAAAATAGATATGATTATTGATACGAAAATGATTACTAGTAAAAAAGAAATCAATAAAACATTCTTAAAGAAATTAGAGAATTGTTTTGTATATCATAAAAATTATAATGGAAATGTAAGAATTGAGAAAGGTTCCGATTTTAATAAATATCCTTTCTTATTACCAAGTACGAATTCTAATTCTAGAGGAAAATTAGATGAGTTCCTAGATAAGAATAATATTCGAATAAATTCTATTTTAGAATCAAATTCTTATGAAATACTATTAGAAATGGTAAGACAAGGAGTAGGAATTGGATTCTTCTTAAAAAATATGATAGATAATCAAACGGATAAAGATGATTTTAAGATTATTTCTACCTCTTTGGAAATACCAAAGATGGATTTGAATTGTTTTACAATTAATGATTATTTGACAGTGGCGACAACAAAATTTATTGAATTATTAAAAGAAAAGTAATATAATTCTTTTAAGTTTTTGTATAATAATATATAGTGGTGACGTGTATGGGTAAAAATATAAAAGCTCCTTGGATTAAATTCTATGATGATGAAAAACCTCATTTAGAATATCCTAATTTTTCAGCTTATAAATTAATTGAATATACAGCTAGTAAACATTTAAATAATATCAGTTATAATTATTTTGGTAATCAAAAGACTTATCATGAATTTTTGAAACAAATTGATGAAGTTGCTCGTAGTTTAAAAGCAATTGGTGTAAAACATAAAGATGTAGTTAGTATTTGTATGCCAAATACTCCTGAAGGAGTTATTTCTTTTTATGCAGTAAATAAAATAGGAGCAGTTGCTTCTATGATTCATCCATTAAGTGCTGAAAATGAAATTAAGCATTATTTAAACATTTCCAAAACAGAATGGTTAATAACTGTAGATTTTACGATGGATAAAGTAGAATCTGTTATAAAAGATACAAAAGTAAGAAAAGTAGTTTATGTTAGTGTTAGTGAATCTATGCCACCTTTAATTAAGTCTATTTATACCGCAACGAATATAGCAAAAAAAGAAACATTAACCAAAGCATTAAAGTCTTTAAATCCTATTAATATTATCAATAACGATGAAGATAAAAATGAAAAGAAGATGCATTGGAAGGAATTTATTCGTTTAGGAAAAGAATATAAAAAAGAAATAGATGATGATTTTAAAGGAAAAGATTTGGCGGCAATCTTATATTCTGGAGGAACTACAGGTACTCCTAAAGGAGTGAAACTTACTAATTTAAATTTAAATGCTTCAGCTATGCAGAACTTTGAACATGTTGCATGTTTACGAGATAAAGATAAAACTTTAGCTATTATGCCTATTTTTCATGGATTTGGATTAGCGGTATGTATTCATTGTGTTCAATACTTTGGAGGAACTAGTATTTTACTTCCTCAATTTAATGCCAAAACTTTTGATAAAATTGTAAAAAAATATGAACCTAATGTTATTGTTGGAGTTCCAACGTTATTTGAAGCAATGACACAAAACAAGAATTTTAATCATATGAAATTAGATTATTTAACTTGTGTCATATCAGGTGGAGATTCTCTATCCATTGAATTAAAGAAAAAGTTTGATGATTGGCTTGCAAAACATCATTCTCCTACTACTATTAGAGAAGGATATGGATTAACAGAATGTTGTGCAGCTAGTTGTTTTACTCCTCTTCATTACTATCGACCTGGTAGTATAGGAATTCCTTATCCAGATACTTATTATAAAATCGTAGAAGATGGAACAGAAAAGGAAGTTCCATACGGAGTTAGTGGAGAAATTACGATTACAGGACCTACGGTTATGGAAGGATATATTCGAAACAAGAAAGAAACAAAACAAACGTTAAGAAAACATAAAGACGGTAGAATATGGCTTCATACGGGTGATGAAGGAGTCATGGATAAAGATGGTTTTGTTTATTTCAAAGGTCGCTTAAAGAGAATGATTATTACTTCTGGATATTGTGTATATCCAAATAATATTGAAAATGTAATTGATTCTCATCCAATGGTTAGAATGAGTTGTGTAATTGGAATACCTCATCCTTATAAAGTAACAGTTGCGAAAGCCTTTATTGTTTTAAAAGAAGGAGTAGTAGAAACCGAAGAATTATTAAGTTCAATTAAAGAATTGGTTGAAAAGAACTTAGCTAGATTTTCATGGCCATATGAATATGAATTTCGACAAGAACTTCCTAAAACTTTAGTAGGAAAAGTTGCTTATAATGTTTTAATTCATGAAGAAGAAATGAAAAGAAGAGATAGTAGTTTTGATAAGAGTGAAGACTTACTTGAACAAGTGGATGATGAATCTCGTACAGAAGAAATTATTGATAAATTAAAAGTAGATAAAAATTCAAAATAATAAGGATGAAAACATGCTAGAATTAAAAAAAATTACAAAAAGTTACCTAGTTGGAGGAACAAAACAACAAGTATTGAAAGGAATTGATATTCAATTTCGAAAAAATGAATTTACTTCTATCTTAGGTACCAGTGGTAGTGGTAAGACAACTCTTTTAAATATTATTGGAGGACTTGATCATTACGATGATGGTGATTTAATAATCGATGGAGTTTCAACCAAAAAATATCGTGATAGAGATTGGGATAGTTATCGTAATTATCGTGTTGGTTTTATTTTTCAATCTTATAATTTAATTATGCATCAAACGGTACTATCCAATGTTGAAATAGCTTTAACATTATCAGGTGTTGGTAAGGAAGAAAGAAAAAGAAGAGCAATCGAAGCTTTAAAAAAGGTTGGCTTAGAAGATCATATCAATAAAAAGCCAAATCAATTATCTGGTGGACAAATGCAAAGAGTTGCGATAGCTAGAGCTCTTGTCAATGACCCTGAAATTATTTTGGCAGATGAACCAACCGGTGCTTTAGATTCTAAGACAAGCATTCAAATAATGGACTTATTAAAAGAAGTAAGTAAAGATAAATTAGTGATTATGGTTACTCATAACCCAGAGCTTGCCCATGAATATTCTAGTCGAATTATCGAGTTAAAAGATGGATTAATTATCAATGATAGTAATCCTTATAAAGAAAAAGAAAAGAATAATAGTGAAAGAACAATCACAAAAACTTCTATGTCATTATTATCTGCCTTACAGCTTTCTTATAATAACTTATTAACAAAGATGGGAAGAACAATTTTAACAGCTTTTGCAGGAAGTATCGGTATTATTGGTATAGCCTTAATCTTATCCTTATCAAATGGTGTTAATAAATTTGCCAAAAACTTAGAAAAAGATTCTTTAGCGGATTATCCGATTTCTATTGAAAAAGTTAGTTATGATATCTTTGGATCTATCAGTATGGCTTTTGCTGAATTTGATAATAAAAATGAATGTGGTAAAAACGAATTATGTTCTACTGATGATATTGTAAAAAATAGTATTAATAATAAAGATAAAGGATTAATGGAAAAGAATAATATAAAAGAATTTATTTCTTATTTAGATAATAATAAGAAAATACAATCTAGTATTGAACGAATAGATTATAAATATAATTTTGATTTACAAGTTTATTCAAAAGATTATTCGAAAGTAAATCCTTCTGAATTAGTTGATGGAGATCAAAGTAGTCTTTTTAAAGAAATAACAAAAGATTTGAAAGATTATAAATTAATTAAAGGAGATCTTCCAAAAGAAGCAAATGAAATCGTTCTAGTGATTGGTGAAAATAATACGATTAATGATTCTATTTTATATTCTTTAGGTATAAAAGATAAGAAAGACTTACAAAATGATTTGAAAGAGATAAGAAAAAATACAGATTATAAAGTTAAGAGTCAAAAATATTCTTATGAAGATATTATTGGAAAAGAATTAAAATTATTATTAAATACTGATTATTATAAAGAAGAAAATGGAGTCTTTATCGATTATTCTAACAATCTAGATTATTTAAAAGAAAAAGTAGATAATGGAAAGACTTTAAAAATAGTTGGTATTATTAAAGAAAAAGATTCTAGTAGTAGTTATCTTGGATATACTCATGATTTAACAATGAGTGTAGTTAGAGATATTCAAAAGACTTCAATCTATGAAAAACAAATGAATAATCCTGATGTTAATGTCTTAACGGGATTGGAATTTGATGGATTTGGAACTTCTTTTGAATCTTTATGTGAGGAATTAGCTATTTATGATGAAAAAGATCCTTCTTCTATTAGTATTTATTTAAAAGATTTTGATGCTAAGAAAAAAGTAACTGAGATGATTGATCAATATAATGAAGAAAAGAAGAAAGAAAATCGTGAAGATTTAGTGATTCATTATTCTGATTTAATGAAATCTTTAGTTGGAGGTATTACTAATGTTGTTAACATTGTATCCTTTGTATTAATTGGATTTGTTGCGATTAGCTTAATTGTATCTTCTATTATGATTGCGATTATTACTTATATTAGTGTATTAGAAAGAACCAAAGAAATTGGTATTTTAAGAGCCATTGGTGCTAGTAAGAAAGATGTTAAGAGAGTATTCTTTGCAGAAACGATTATTGAAGGATTTGTTGCTGGTGTTATGGGAATAGTTATTGCTTTGATTATCTCCTTACCAATTAATGCAGTAGTTGCCGTTATGGCTAAATTAAATGGTATCGCTAGTATGAGAATTGATAGTGCTATATTCTTAATCTTACTAAGTGTTGGATTAAATGTTTTAGCTGGAGCAAAACCTGCAAGTATGGCTGCTAAAAAAGATCCAGTAGAAGCATTAAGAACAGAATAAAAAAATGATTTTTATGGATTAGTTCATTTTATAGTAAAAAGAAGTAATCATTTTACTAAAAGCTTATAGAGAATTTGATTTTTTCAAGTTCTTTTTTTTGTTTGATTTTTCAAAATCCTTGATTTTACTACTATTTTTCTTTGTGATAGACTTCTTTTAATTTTGTATTAGAGAGGGGGAATTTTTAATGAATACAAAATTTTATACCTGTAGATT
>CADBSF010000070.1 GCA_902797265.1 uncultured Erysipelotrichaceae bacterium | reverse complement strand
TGGAGAGTAGAAATCTAACCATTCCTTGTATAATTTTTTGGCTACTATTATTTTTCTTGCTTGTTTTAATAGTGCTTCAGTATTTCCTTTTTCTAGTTCTGCAATTATTTCTTCTGCAGTAATGTATGATTTACTAAAAGCTTCCAAAGTCTCACCAATAATTTCGTTATCCCCATTTTCTAAATATTCTTTCATGCATTCAGAATTTTCAAAAATAATGTCTAAAGCTTCTTTTTTAAATTCTTTAGAATATTGCATAAATAATCCTCCTTGTTGCTTTAATTATACAATACTTTTTAGATATTTTATTATTTTTTATAACATTTGTTAAAAAATGTAGTATACCTATATTAGGTAGTAAGTTATTACTACCTATTAATGTTTGTAAGAAAAGTTATTCGACTTCTTCTTCACAGGCACCAGATTGATAGGAAACTTGGACAACTTATCCGAGATGCAATAAACGAACTAACTAGAAATAGTTGGTTTTTTTTGTGTTTCAGAAAGGATAAGTGATAAATATGTTTAAAACGGAAACTAAAGAACTGAAAATGAATAATGAATTTAGAAAGAAAATTAAAATGATATGTAAGTTTGCTTGTGAAGAATGCAAAAAAGACTTTAAAAACTTCATTTCAAGAATAGCAATATAATCGACCTTAATTTCAACCATAACGAATCCCTTATTTATAATAGATTTGTTATTTTTTACAACCAAGATTTTGGTTTAATTTTGCAAGTGCAAAATAAGTTTGTCCCTATGAAAAACTTAGTATTTATCTAGGTTTGAATAGTTTAAAAAGACAATCTCTTATGCTCTTGTTATTTTTAATACAAAGATAATGAAATTATGGTCGATATTCAACCGATTTTAACCATCACTATGGGAGTATTTAAAAATGTATGTTATAATTTTATTAAAGAGGTGTTAAAATTGATGAATTTGAAAGTTGTTTTTCATTAATACATAATCAAGTTAAATTGAATATTGATTTTAATCAATTTAAAGATTTACTAATTAAATATGCAGAAAAAGTTATGAAAAGCTTTTTGGGTGATAAAGCACAATGCTGTTGTTGTGTTAAACCATTAGAAAAAGGACACAAGGGATCAGAAGTATTTATCTGTAGATAAAAATTTTGAATTTTCAAATAAAGGGGCACGAGATGTTAATAGTTTATTTGGTGTAAACGTTATTATTGGTGAAGCAGTTTGTCGACCTATATCTGCTATGCTTAATGATATTTTAAATGATTATGAAATTGAATCCAGTCAATTAATAGTACGTTCTATGGGTTATAATATACAAATTATTGTTTTAGAGCAAACAAAATATATCAAGGAAGAATTAGTTAAATGGATTCAAACTCATATAACTGATGAACAAACATATAGTTTTTAGTTGAAAAAAATTAACTCTGATTTTGTATATGTTTAAAAAATGATATTGCCTATTTAAATTCATCTGGGTAGTAAATATATGTATTATCCTTCTTTTTCTTTCCATAAAAAAATAAATTACATAGAGTAACTTATTTGAATCATTTATTTTAAAAAAATGGTAAATTATTACAGATATAAATAAAATTAGAATTATAATCTACATCTTTTTTATTTTTAATTGTCCATACCATAATAGGATATTTATCCGCTAATTTTTTATATTTCTTTTTATTTAATAAACTTTTATGTATTGCAATAAAATCTGCTTTAGAATACCATAATAATAGTTTACTCTTTAAAAAAAAATTAAAAAGAATATTACATTCATATTTTTTAGGAATTAATAAACCAACTTCAATATCTTTTCTTTTTTTCTTAATCTTACGGATAATGGTTGGATGAAAAGATTTCACTACATAATTAGAATAATCATCTAATTCCTCTAATAAAATATCACATATTTTTTGAATTCTTTTCGTACTTTTTACTTCAATATCCATAAATACTTTTCCTTGAATCAATTGTAGTACTTCTTTTAAGGTAGGTATTTTTTCTTTTGTATTTAATAAAGATAATTCTTGAAGTTCTTGATAAGTTTTATCCTTAATTGAACCTTCCTCATTTGTCATTCTCTCTAAAGTATCATCATGAAATACAACTAAAATATTATCTTTAGTAAGTTGAACATCTAATTCTATAGGAATATTTTTTGATAAAGCTACTTGAAAAGCTTTGATAGAATTCTCTGGAATTTTCTCATTATCAAAGATTCCTCTATGAGCTATTATTTTACTTTTAACTTTCATAAAACACCTCAATACCTATTTATTATACTATAAAATAGAAAAAATGTTTTACAAAATCAATAAAATGTGGTATAATGTATACGGTTCATTTAAGGGGGGGTAAAAATGAAACAAATAAGAGCTATTAACTGTATTTGTCAAGATAGTGAAAAAACAATGGAAAAGAAATATGTTGGAGAATTTTCTTTTGATCAAATGGGAATAATGGAAGGATTTTTAATTGATACAACAACAAATAGAAAATTCTTAACTTTTGGATATTATAAACAAGGAGAAATGATGAGCTTAATAAAAGGTATTTGTGATAGTGAAGAAGAATATCCAAAAGAAATGATAGTAAAAAGAAAAGCAAATTCCTACCAAGGAGAAGTATCTATCAAAGCAAGTTTTATTGATTTCCCAATTGGTAGTTGTGAATTACAAGTAATTGATATTGCCAAGACAAAGAAAGAACAAAGAGAAGAATTATCAAAATTAGAAAGAAGAATATCTTTATTAAAAAATAATATGAATAAAAAAACAGAAGACTTATATACAAAATGTATGCCATCACAAGAAAAAGAGAAAATATTTCAATTGTTAAGAGTATAATGAAAAGTTTATACTCTTTTTACTTGACTTCAACCGAAAGGTATTATATATTTATGAAGAACATATATTTATGCCGATTTAGCTCAGTTGGTAGAGCAACTCATTCGTAATGAGTAGGTCGAAGGTTCAAGTCCCTTAATCGGCACCAGATTAATCAAATAACGTTGTTGAGCAACGTTTTTTTCTTTTGTTGGATTTTCCTCATAAATCTTGTATAATAAATAGAAAGGAAGGGTTTTTATATGATAGTAAAAAATAATTATAAAGAATGTTTAACAAATTTAGCTTGCTCTATAAGAAAGTATTTTGATTTAGAATATCATCATAATACAATCGATTATATTGATAAGGAATTAGAAGAATATCAACCGAAAAATGTAATTCTATTTTTATTTGATGGAATGGGTTCTAATATTTTAGATAGGATGTTACCTGAGAATAGTTTTTTTAGAAAAAATAAAATAAAAGCAATTACTACAGTATTTCCAGCTACTACTGTTGCCGCAACTACTTCAGTCGCAACAGGACTTAATCCTAAAGAAACAGGTATGTTAGGTTGGGATATGTATTATAAAGATCTTGATAAAACAATAACGGTATTTTTAAATTCTGAAAAAGGAGATCCAAATCATGTAGAATTACAAGAAGCAAAAGACTATAAAAAACAACATATGAAGACGAAAACCATTACAGAAGAAATCAATGAAATGGGAAAATATAAAGGATATGCCTTCTCTCAATTTGAAGATAGAATTAGTTTTACGGATTTAGATGATTTAATGAAACAAATAGAAGAAGTTTCCAAGGACGAAGGAAAGAAATTCATCTATGCTTATGATATGGAACCAGATACTAGTATGCATGCTTTGGGTTGTGATAAAGAAGCTATTCTAAAACTGATATGGGAAAGAAATAATAAAGTAGAATTATTATCAAGAAAACTAGAAGATTCTATTATCATTGTAATTGCTGACCACGGACATTTAAATGTTGATAATATCAATTTAGAAGAATATCATGATTTAGTAGACTGCTTAAAGAGAAATACTTCATTAGAACCAAGAGCAACTAATTTCTTTATTCAGGAAGACAAAAAAGAAATATTCCAAGAACTATTTCAAAAATATTTTAAAGAAGATTTTGATCTTTATCCAATGGAAGAAGTATTATCATCTGAATTATTTGGAGATGGAGAAGAAAATGAAATCTTACAAGATGCTTTAGGAGATTATCTTGCGATTGGTAAAACGAATAAAGCACTTTTATATCAAGGAAATAAAGCTTTAAAATCTACTCATGCTGGATATACAGAGGATGAAATATTAGTACCATTAATCCTAACAAAAACAAGAAAATATAATCCTTATTGTCATGAAAAATAATAGCTAACGGTTGATTTCTTTATAAAAAAAAGGTATTATAGAAAGAAACTTTAAAAACAAAGGGAGTTTTATCATGAGTATAGAAGAAAAAAAAATAAAAATCTATGAAAGTATCCTAAATAATGAAGAATTAACTTCCAAAAAACTAGAAGAAATCGGTTATTCAAAAGAAGAAATAGACAAATTAGAAAAGAATGATTTATTAGAAAAAGAAAGTGATGATTCTTATAGATTAAAAACAATAGAGGAATTATTACAATACGGAAAATTATTATTACAAGAAAATAATTTCGAAAAAGCAACAGCTTGTTTTGATAAATGTTTTATGATAAGTCCTACTAATAGAGAAGCTTCTCTTCAATTATTATTTAGAATGATTCAAAATAGAAATTTTCAAAGATCATTCGAAATATTAGAAGTTTTATCTAATAATAGAGATGAATTATTTCAACAAGATCTTAATTATTATCTATTCTTATTAAGTAATATTACAGAAGTACCAGAAAGATTTAAAAATATGGTAAAAACAATAAAACTATATGATATTTCAATTCCAAAGGATAATACCTATTATGAAGATGTTTATACACAAAACATCATAAGAAAATATTCTATACAAAAAAAATTTGCCAAATCATTATTTATTTTGAATAAAACAATACAAGAAAATTCATCAAGAACCATATCAGATGCGATTATAAAATCTCTCTTAATAAAGGCAACAGAAAGTGAACAGGTCAGTAGAAATGAAGTATTTAATTATATCAAAGAAAAAGAATATGATAAAATTCGAAATCATTTTCTAGAAAAACAAAATAATACTTATTTAAGTGCTTATGAAGAGTATTTATTACTTTTAGCTAGTAAATATGAAGAAATAAAAGAAAATGGAAAAGAACTACCAAAAAAATATTTTAAAGAAGGATCTTTAAAAGAAGCAATTGAAACAAATAATTTTGAATTAGCTTTAAGAATGAATCAAAATTTTAATAATGTAAATGGTATTGAAAAGAAGAAGAGTGCCATTAATCTAATGTTAGAAGATATTATGCAATTGATCAAATCTCTTTCAGAGAAAAAAATAGAAGAAAGAAACACAAATCAAAAAGAGAATAATTCTCAAGAATTATCTAGTATTTTAAATTGTTTACAAAAAAAGGAGATAGATTCTGTTATTGCAAAGATTTATTCTTATCTTCACTCTGTAAATAAAGAAAACTATGAATTTATGGTTTTTGATTTGATAAAAATTAGCTTAATTGAAAAAGACTTTTCTTTTACAGAACCGATGTTAGCTTTAACTCTTATTCATAATAATCAATATCAGTTTGATTTTTCAAAATATTTAAAGAAATTTTATCAAAAAATAAAAGAAAAAAGAATAGAAGAGGCGAAAGCGTATTTGGATTTAATAAAAAAAGGAAATGAGTGTAGTACTGAAAAAGTAAATGTAGAAGAATTAGATCGACTTCTAGCACTATCAATAAATCATGAGTGTAAGAATTCTATTTTATCAGATTATCAAGAAGAATGTGTTAAAAAAGATTCTCCTAAAACGGTAGCTGAGAAGGTAGAGAATGAAAGAAGATATCTTTCTAAAATGCATGAAAAATTAAAACAAGAAAGAGGAATCATTTTACTTCCACCAATGGAGGAAGAACGAATTGAACAAATCCTAAGAATTGCGAAAGAAATGAAAGAATTCAATCCTTTTGTAATAGAAGTTGATCAAAAAAAGCAGATTGTATTAAGAAATAAACCTAGTAGAAATCAATTCTATAATACAAAAAGATTAATTGATGAGAGTAATGAATCTTATCGAAATAAAGATTATGAAAAAGCAATCGAAGCTAACTATATCCTAATAGAGATAACAAGTTCCCCAAGATCAGTCACTTATTATAAAACAGCCATTTGCTTTTTGATGAATCGCAACAAGAAAAAAGCAATTGACTATTTAACTGTTGCAGTAGCCCTAGCTAAAACAGAAAATAAACAAAATGAAGTAGAAAACTATACTTCCCTTTTACTAAGTTTACAAGGATTAATAAAAAAACCAGATCAAAAACCATCTATTCATATTAATCATAAGCTATATCAGATGGAATTTAATGATGTGAATAATTTCTATCAAATGACTAATATGGAAAAGATAGCTTCTTCTATGATAGAGACAGGAATGGATTTAGAAAAAGTTGCACAAGAATTTCAATTAACAGAAGAACAAAAAGATTTAACAAAATTAATCTATGCTAGAGAATATTATATCCAAGGTAATTTTTTAGAAGGAGATAAGTATTTAGCTTCTGTTGAAAAGAATAAGGAGAAGACAAAGAAAGTTAGAATGATTCTAAATGAAATCAAAAAAAATAGAAAATTCTACCAAAATAGACAATTAGAAGAATCAAGACTAGTTTTAATAAAAAAATAAGAGAAAAAACAGAAAAAACTGTTTTTTTTCTATTCAAAAAAAATAATATTATATATAATAGAAATAGGTGGTTAATGATGAAAAAAACTCTTCGGATAATTTTTAAAATATTATCAGTTATTTGTTTAATAGGAATTATTTACTTTTCTTATAAGATTATTACTTGGAAAATACAGGTAGATGAAAATCATAAAATAAAAGATTCGATTAGTAAAAATATTAAAGTTAAGAAAAAAAAGGTAGAGGAAGAAGAAAAAGTAGAGTATACAGTAGATTTTGAAAGTTTAAAAAAAGATAATCCAGATACGATAGCTTATCTTAAAGTAAATAATACGAATATTGATTACGTTGTAGTAAAAGGAAATAATAATGATTATTATTTAAATCATAATTTTCATAAAAATAGTAATATTGCTGGTTGGATATTTGCTGATTACCGAAATACCTTTGATGATCAAGATGAAAATATTGTGATTTATGGACATGATACCAAAGATGGAAGTATGTTTGGTACCTTAAAAAATATTTTATCAAAAGGTTGGTATGAAAATGAGGAGAATAAAATAATCACTTTAATAACAGAGAGTGGAACTTATTCTTATGAAGTTTTCTCTGTCTATACGATTATTCCAGAAGACTATTATATTACTACTAATATTCCAGATGAAAGGGAATATGAAATATATTTAAATACGTTAAAAGAAAGATCAATTACAGATTTTCATGTAGAACTATCAACAACAGATAAAATATTAACTTTATCTAGTTGTATTGGAAATGGAGAAAAAAGAGTTGTCTTACATGCAAAAAGAATAAAAGAGGGAGAATAAGATGGATCAAGATATCGAATTAGAAGAAATCATAGAGGGAGAAGTAAAAGAAGAGATACTTCCTGGTTATCAAGATGAAATAAAGTCAAATCATATCATTTCTTTTGAATATCAAAATAGTGACTATTATTTTTCTTGTGAGTTAGAAGATAATAAAATTCATATCATTTCTAAAGGAGGATATTCCAATAAAAGAGATGGAAGATATTTTCATGTTGACTATCAATCAGAGAACCTGGATTTTTTAAATCAACTTCAAAGGATTGTAAGAAAATATCAATTATCTAATCAGAACGGTTATTGTTTAGAAGTATCTGGTCTTCCAGAAGGATTAGGAGATTACTTAGAAATCAAATATGATACGAAAGAAAGAATACGAAAAGAAAATAATCAATCACGAAATTTAGAAGAAGAACCAATTCAAGAAATCTATCAATTATTTTTAGAAGAAACAAAAGCTCATAACTTAGACTTTACCTCTAAAGGTTCTAATGTTTTGTTATATGATGATGCAAATGAAGAATACTTACAAGGTTTATGGAAAGGAAATCATTTTGGAGAAGAAATAGAAGTAATCTTTCAAAGAAATCAAGTCAAGATAATCATAAATAATCAAATAACCGATGATATAGAATATGTCATAATAGAAGGAAATATTAGACCTAAAATATTAAAAAATCAGAATAAGAATCCTGAAAATCAATATGACTATGAGGAATTTCAAAAGATATCGAATCTAAAAAAGAAAAATGATCATATACTAGTAGCTTATTTTTATCATCCAGCTTATTCAACTTGTGAATTATTAAGACAATGAAGGTGAATTCCATGAAAAAAGAAAAGATATCTCTATTTCTAAATTGGTTCATCGTACTTTTAACGATTCTTTCCTTCGTATTCATGTTCTTAGGAATTGAATTTATGGGAAAAAGTAAATTATTAGTCTCTACTAATATTGGAGTATTTAAGTACTTTACAGTGGATTCTAATTTATTTGTAGGAATTTCCTCTCTTATCTATCTTTTATCTAAAAATAAAAAATCAAAAATAGTATCTATATTAAAGTTATCATCAACAACTAGTATTACGATAACCTTCTTAGTAACATTATTATTTCTAGCGCCTTTTAATACTTATCCATTTATAGAATTCTATAAGAATAGTAATTTATTCTTTCATTTTTTAATACCGGTATGTAGTATTATTACTTTTTTATTCTTTGATGGATGTAGTAAAGTATTACGAAAAGATTTATTATGGAATCTAATACCAATGCTATTGTATTTCATTTATTATGCTACTAATATTATTATTCATATAGAGAATAATGTGGTATCAAAAGATTATGATTTCTATGGGTTTTTTAAAATAGGAATTTTATCTTTCTTTTTGGTAATTCCTTTCATGTTTGGATTAACTTATTTGATTGGATTTTTCTATAATAAAAAATTGACGTAAATTATATGTAAAATAAAAAAGAAATCTTGCTGAAAACATTTTTATTCAGTATAATGAATAGGAATAGTAACAGTAGGAGTGATTTCTATCAAAGACTTAAAGAATTATCAATTAATTGTAAATAGTGAGCTGTTTCAAAAAGAAAAAGAGTTTATTCAACATGGAGATACCACTGTTTATGAACATTCTTTATTAGTAGCGGAAGAATCTTTAAAAATAGCTCGTAAATTAAAATGGAAAATAGAGGAAGAAAGTTTAATAAAAGGGGCTTTATTACATGATTATTTCTTATATGATTGGCATGTAAAAGAAAAATATCATCGTTTTCATGGAATCAAACATCCAATCTTTTCAAGAAATAATGCTAGTAGAGATTTTTCTCTAAATAAAAAAGAAGAGAATATGATATTATCTCATATGTTTCCCTTATGTCCAATAATCCCTAGATATAAGGAAAGTTGGATTCTTTTTATGGCTGATAAAATTTCAGCTACTAAAGAAACTTTATCCTATGTAAGAAGAAACAATAAGTTTTTGAATAAAGTTAAAGAATTTGTTTGGAATGAGTAAAGGAGAGTCTCTCCTTTTTCTTTTACTAAAATCTTGTTTTTCTATTTATAATACCGTATAATAAGAAACTATTAGATGGATGTGAAAATATGAATATCATAAAAGAAATCGAATCATTAAAAGAAGAAGAATTGGATGATTATATTAAAAATAGAATTGAATTTTTAGAAGAACAATCAACCAGATTTAATCTTGGAATTGATACCATTGGATTCAAATTAGATTATAATCCAACAAATTATCATTTATTAGATAAAGATGATTCCAAAACATTTCAAATAACGGTTAGATGTTTTTATTCAGGATATATTTCAAAAGGAATGAAAATGGTCTATGGCATGGAATATCATAATGGTAGAATTGCTTCCAATAATGGGAATTATTATTATGTTGATGATGATAAATATATTTATGATTTTTGTCAATTGATAAGAAACAAAGATGTACAAAATGAATTTGAATTATTTGATTATATATTGGAATTTATGAATCATCATTTTGGAAATTTGAAACAATTACCAGAAAGAGATGAAATGCATAAATTAGTATTAGAAAAAGACTTTTATTATTTTAAACCAACTGTTGAACATGTATTTTCTGATTTTGAAAAAAAAGGAAATGCGATGTGTACCGAATATTCTTTAATGGGACAAAACTTAATGTCCTTCTTTGATATTACTAGTTATTTTGTTATTGGAAAAGAAGAAGATATGATAAATGGAATAGAAAATCATGCTTTTAATTTAATTAGTTTTCAAGATGAAGAAAAGGAAGAAAGAAATTATTTAATTGATTATTCTTCCCCTATAAAAATCTTTAATGAAAATTTTGAACAAATAGGAAAGTCTCCTTTTTTAGGAAAATTAGAAAGAATTGATCAAGATTTTGTTAATGATTTAATAATGAATGAAACCCATCTTTCTTTTAAGGCATATGCTTATTATTTGTTAGGCGATACTTTATTAAAACTTGGAGGAAATGTAGATAGAGAATATTATTTAGATTCTAGTTTACAAAATAAGAAATCTTCTAAAAAATAAGAAATTTATGTTATAATAGGGATATAATGAAGGGAGAATTTATATGTTTAATTTATCAGGAAAAGTTGCTGTTATATCAGGAGCATCTTCAGGACTTGGAATGCAAATGGCTAGAGCATTTGCTGAACAGGGAGCTGATTTAGTTATTCTAGCTAGAAGAATAGAAAGATTGGAAGAATTAAAAAAAGAAATAGAGGAGAAAGGAAGACGCGTTCTAGCAATTAAATGTGATGTTACCGTAACGGAAGATATTGATAATGCCGCAAGAATTGCAGAAGAGACATTTTCTCATGTAGATATTCTAGTAAACTGTGCTGGTTCTTCAAAGGACAAGGGAGTACTAGAAATGAATGATGAAGAATGGGATTTTACTATCGCAACTGATGAAACTAGTGTTTTTAAAATGACTAGAGCTTTTGGAAATGTTATGAAGAAAAACAATTATGGAAGAATTATTAATATTGCTTCTATGTATGGAATGGTAGGAAATAGTGAAATACCTACAATTGCTTATCATACTTCAAAAGGAGGAGTAGTAAACTTTACAAGAGCTGCTGCTGCAGAACTTGCTACTTCTAATATTACGGTAAATTGTATCTGTCCTGGATATTTCTATACAGAATTAACAACACAAGTATTAGATACAGAAATGTTCCAAGAATTCGCAAGAACTCATGTTCCAATGAAACGATATGGACAAGAAGGAGAGTTAAATGCTGCGGCTATTTTTCTAGCATCAAACGAAGCAAGTTATGTAACAGGTGTTATCTTACCAGTAGATGGAGGATATACTTGCGTATAAAAAAAGAATCCACATTTGTGGATTTTTTTAATCAAACTGAATTGTCTTTGCCCATTTGATAAACTTAGATTCATACTTAGATTTATCTTTATAAAGACATGCAAAATTAACTAACCAAAAAGCATCTTCTGTTTTATAAGTGAATGTTGAATAAAAGAATTTGGTTCCTTCAACAGTACTATCATAAGTATAATAAGTTAGACCATCTTTTTCAATTGGAGTTTTATTAAAATCATTTGCTTTTAAAACTAATTTTGTATAATCTAAAACAGTAGAGTTCTCATCTAAACCAACACTACTTAGAATAGTAATAGATTCTTTTAATGCAGAAAAAATATAATTATCGTTTGATAAGAAAACAGTATAATCCTCATCCTTTTCTTCTTTCATTCCATCTTCCATAGTGATATGAACCCCGTTTAAAGAATATTCCTTTGTTTTAGTCTCCAATAAACTACATCCTGTTACTAGAACAAGTATTAAAAAAACACTCAAATATTTAATAACCTTTTTCATAAATACTCCTTTCATATACTAGTATAACAAAAAAATAGAAAAAAAAGAATTAAAAAAACAAGAAATTAAGATATAATAATGATAAATGAATGAGGTAATATGAAAAAAAGAGTAAGTGCTATCCTTTTAATAGCTGGTTCAAGTACTAGATATCAAAAAGGGTATAATAAAAATTTTGAAATTATGAATAATCATCCATTGTTTTATTATAGTTTAAAAGTAATGGATAATCATCCAAATATCCAAGAAATTCTTTTAGTAATTAAGAAAGAGGAAGAACAAGAAGTGAAAGAGTTTTTACAAAAAGAATCTTTTCAAAAGAAAATAATTCTTGTTTATGGAGGTTCTACGAGAAAAGAATCTGTTTTTCATGCTTTACAAGAAGCAAATGAAAACATAGTATGTATTCATGATGGTGCAAGACCTTTCATTCAAAAAGAATACATTAATCAATGTATTGAGTATATGGATTCTTATAGGGGAGTTATTGTAGGAGTCCCAGTAAAAGATACTATTAAAATTGTGAATGAACAAAAAGAGATAGAAACTTCTACCAATAGAGAGTTTACTTATATCGGTCAAACTCCTCAATGCTTTGATAAAGAATTATTACGGAGACTTCATGAAAGATATCAAGATGATTCTACTATTACAGATGATTCTATTCTTTTAGAAAGAGAAAAGATAAAAGTGAAAGTAATTCCAGGTAGTTATCATAATATCAAACTAACTACAAAAGAGGATTATTATTATGTAAAAGAATTATTAGAAAAAGGAGATGCTTAAAATGAGAATTATATCATGGAATGTTGCTGGTTTAAGAGCTTGTCTAAATAAAGGATTTGATCAATTCTTTGAACAAGAAAAAGCAGATATTTATTGTCTACAGGAAACAAAAGTATTAGAAAGTGAAAATCCTTTTCATCCTCATGGATATTATGAATATCTTTATCCAGCAGAAAAAAAAGGATATTCTGGAACGATGATTTATACCAAACAAAAACCATTATCAGTATCTTATGGGATAGGAGTAGAAGAATATGACAAAGAAGGAAGAACCATTACTCTAGAATATGAGAATTTCTATTTAGTAAATTGTTATGTACCTAACTCAAAAAGAGAATTAGAAAGATTACCTTCTAGAATGATATTTGAAGATGAAATAAGACAATATTTAAATGATTTAAGAAAGAAAAAAAATGTTATTTATTGTGGAGATTTAAATGTTGCTCATGAAGAAATTGATATTAAGAATCCAAAAACCAATCATTTTAGTGCAGGATTTACTGATGAAGAAAGAAATAAAATGACAGAGTTATTAAATTCTGGTTTTATTGATACTTATAGGTATTATAATCCAGAAGAAATTAAATATACTTGGTGGAGTTATATGCATAATGCAAGAAGTAAAGACATAGGTTGGAGAATTGATTATTTCATTGTAAATAAAGAATTTATTAGTAAAGTTAAAAACACAAAAATATATTCTGAAGTCTTAGGATCTGATCATTGTCCAATAGAAATAGAAATAGAAAAATAAAATTTATCGAAAATTGAAAAATACTAACAGGACTGTTAGGTAATAAGTGAAATTGCTTTAAAAGAATTTGATTTTTTCAAGTTCTTTTTTGTTTGATTTTTAAAAATTCTTGATTTTACAACTATTTTTCTTTGTGATAGACTTCTTTTAATTTTGTATTAGAGAGGGGGAATTTTTAATGAATACAAAATTTTATACCTGTAGATT
>CADBSF010000069.1 GCA_902797265.1 uncultured Erysipelotrichaceae bacterium | reverse complement strand
AGGACGTAATCCTAGAACTGGTGAAACAGTTAAAATTGCTGCTAGAAAGGCTGTTACTTTCAAAGCAGGATCAGCTTTAAAAGATGCAGTAAACTAATTTTATAATTTGAAAAGAGAGACCTTTTTGGTCTTTTTTTTTACATCTTCTATTATTTTTTCCTTGAATTGTAAATATAATTATTAGGTATTATGGTATAATAATATAGAATGATAGTTATTATTGTTTTCAAGGAGTAATCTTAGTTTTCATTCTTTTTTAATCTATGATATAATTATCTGAGGTGGTGATTCAATGCTTGATGTTGCTTTAAAGCTTCTTAGAGAAATAACTAGTAATCATTATAAAGCATACATTGTTGGTGGTTTTGTTCGTGATTATTTATTGGGAATTGAATCGAGTGATATTGATATTACTACGAATGCTACACCAAAGCAGATTAAGGAAATTTTTGAAGACAGTTGCTTACCTAATGAAGATTATGGATCTGTTACTGTCATAAAAAAAGGAATTCGATTTGAAATTACAACTTTTCGAAAAGAAATTGGATATTTGAATAATCGAAAACCTGCTGAGGTTCGATACATAGATGATTTATATGAAGATTTAATTCGAAGAGACTTTATTATTAATGCATTATGTATGGATGAGAATGGAGATATTATCGATTATCTTGGAGGAAAGGAAGATATATCAAATCGTATTATTCGTACGATTGGAAATAGTGATGAATCTTTTTCTGATGATAGTTTAAGAATGCTAAGAGCTATTCGATTTGCGACTATTCTTGACTTTTCTTTAAGCGAAGATATTAAAGAATCTATTATGAAACATAGAGATTTATTAAAGAGTTTATCTTATTATCGAAAAAAAGAAGAGTTAGATAAGATATTTACTAGTTCTAATTATAAGAGGGGAATTTTAATGTTATTAGAATTAGGATTAGATGAGTATTTAGAAATTCCTAATCTTTCTAAAGTATTAGATTCTAATATTAATAATTTAATTGGTATTTGGAGTTTATTAAATGTTACTAATAAATATCCGTTTAATAAAAATGAATTAGAATTGATTCATGATATTAATCAAGTTTTACCTCTTAAAAATACGGATCCTTATGTATTATATCAATATGGGTTATATGTTAATTCTGTTGCTTGTGAGATTAAAAATCAAAATATTAAAGAGTTAAACGAAGCATATGATCATTTAGTTATTAAAACTAGGAAAGATATCGTTATAGATTCTTTTCAAATAATGGAAATATTAAATAAAAAACCTGGTAAATATATTAGTGAAATTTATGAAAATCTTGAAAGAGAAATCTTATATCATAGATTGAATAATAATCAAGAAGATATCATTCAATATATTCTTGAAAAATATGGAGGAGTGGGAATGTGAAAAAACTATTATTGATACTTATATTATTTGGTTTATCAATGAATGTTTATGCGGATGATTATTCTGTAAAACAATTAATTCCGGTTGATAGTTATGCAACAGTTAATACGGAATTGTTTTCCTATCAGAATATGATTTTCTCATCAGCTACTGATGAAAAAGGAAATGGATTGATTCGTTTTTCTGCTATTCAGAATTTTTCCAGTAAAAAAGTTCCCGTTAGTATTAATCTATTATTATTTGATGAGAATCAAAAAAATATAGGTTATGTTACTTATTGTTCTTTAAAAGATTTTGATAGTGATTATGCTAAGTTTCAATTAAATGCAACTACTGCTCATGAATTTGCTATTATTGTTAATACCAAATATTATGTAGATGATAAAGGAGTAGCTGATACTAAGTATGTTGCTGTTTATGATGATAATCCTTATTGTCATATTGGAGGATATGATAAGTATAAAGGGTTAACATTAGATGAAATTGTTAATAATGTAGAAAAAGAAAACAAATCAATGATGGATCAAATAGTAGATTATGTTCAACATTTTATGAAATCTTCTATGGGAAAGATATTTATATATGTTATTGGCGGACTTGTAATTTTATCTATTATTGGTAGTATTATTAATAAATTATATTTGAAAATGTATCAAAAGAATACCAATTTAGCGTATTTACCATTTATTAACTTTTATATTTGTATGAGTATAACTTTTGGTAAATTGTTTGGTTATATTTACTTAGGAATTGTTGTTGCAGGAGCTATTTTGATTTTCTTAAATATTCCTTATGTAATGTATGTTGCTTTAGGATTAGGATTCCTATCATTATTAGTTGTTATTTTAAAACTAATTACAAAGAAATATGATATGTATTTTGAACCATCTAAAGTGAATAATCATTTTAATGATTCTTCAACAGATTCTTTCTTCCATTTAGATGAAACTAAAGAATCAAATAAAAGAGTATCTCCTAAGAATATAGATAATCATCAAGTAGATTTAAGTTCTATGTATTCTAATACTCAACCTACAAGAGATGATTATGAATCTAATAATAATATATCTGAAGGTATTTCAGAAAAACTTCTTACTACACCTGAAGTCTCTAATAAACCTCTTGATATTAATCAGTTATATCAATCGACTAATGATGAATCTTTGAATACTCAAGAGTCTTCTATTACTACTTCTTCTGATTCTAATACTCTTAATACTATTCAACAAATGTATTCTCAAAATACTACTAATAATGTTTTACAAGAAGAGAATAAACAGATTTCTTCAAATGGATCACTATCTGAATTAGATTTAAATTATACGCATTCTTTTGATAATGATAATGGAATTGATTTAAGTTTAGATGATTACGATGATGATGATGATTCAAATTATGAATAAAAATAAGATGGAATTGTAAAATTCTATCTTATTTTATCATAAGATATGATATTATATGATATATATGGGAGATGATAGTTTTTGAAAAATACGAATATTTTGAATTTGTTTCGAGAGAAAAATATTGTTTTACCATTACTTTTATTGAAGAATTATAAGAAATTTAATTTAGAATTAAATGAATTTATCTTTTTAATTTATTTATATAATTTAGGTGATAAGACTGTTTTTAATCCTAATCAATTTTCCAATGATTTAAATATTGATTTACCTGAAGTTATGAGTTTAATTGGAATATTAACAGATAAGAATCTTATCAAAGTTGAAGTACTTAAAAATGATAAAGGTTTAATGGAAGAAGTAATATTATTAGATGATTTTTATAATAAGATTACATATGTTTTAATTGAAGAATATAATCAAGGTGACAAAGAAAAAGAAAATAATGTTTTTTCTATGATTGAAAAAGAGTTTGCTAGAACATTAAGTTCTATTGAAATTGAAATTATAAAAGCTTGGCTAGATCATCATTTTAGTGAGGAATTAATTAAAGAAGCTTTAAAAGAGGCCGTTTTTAATGGTGTTAGTAATTTAAAATATATGGATAAAATCTTATATGAATGGGAAAAGGCTGGAATAAAAACAGTTAATGATGTAGAAGAAAGAAGAAAGAAATTTCAAAAAAATAAAGAAAAAGAAAATGATGTTGATATTGATATTGTAGATTGGGATTGGTTTGAGAGTGAAGAATGAAGTTAGTGCTTATTTAGATTATTTATTTCCTAATCCTCAATGTGAGCTTATTTATCATACAGACTATGAATTATTAATGGCAGTGGTATTAAGTGCTCAATCAACGGATAAAACAGTTAATAAGGTTACTCCTATTATTTTTTCTAAATATCCCTCTTTAGAAGCCTTAAGTAATGCTGAAATAAAGGATTTAGAAGAAATTATTAGGCCTGTTGGATCTTTTCATAAGAAAGCTATATATCTTAAGGAAATTGCTAGAATTCTTGATACTGATTATCAAGGAAAAGTTCCCATTGATCGAGATATCTTGATGACATTTCCTGGAGTTGGTAGGAAAACAATTAATGTCTTTTTTAGTGAATTTTATCAAATTCCTGCTTTTGCTGTAGATACTCATGTTGAAAGAGTATCGAAAAGATTAGGTTATTGTTTTCTAAAAGATGATGTACTTACGATTGAAAAGAAATTAATGAAGAAATTTCCAAAGGAAGAGTGGGGTCGAAGACATTTACAATTTGTATTGTTTGGTAGATATTATTGTAAAGCAATAAAACCTAATTGTAAGGAATGCAAGCTTATATCTATTTGCAAAGAAAAAAATAAGAACCTTTAATGGTTCTTATTTTATTATGTTGTTGGTTCTGTATTAGAAGTTGGTGTAGGAGTCGGTGTTGGTGTTGGTGTAGGAGTTGGCGTTGGTGTAGGTGTTGGCGTTGGTGTAGGTGTTGGCGTTGGTGCTTCTTTTTTATGTACGACAGTTGCTACTTGACTTTGAATATCATTATATGATTTGTAAGTTCCTATTACTTTATAAGTTCCATAAATACTATCTGGTTTAAATGTATAAGATGTTTTATCTGTCCAAGCAATTAAGATATTGTCTTTATATATATTATAACCAAATTTTCCATGAGAAGAATCTCCAAGTATTCCAGGATCTGTTGCTGACCATGAAATAGTTACTTTACCATTTGAAGTTTCTGATACTTTAAGATTTCCAGGTGCAGGTATTGAGTATTGAGAAGTATCATATTCTTTTGGTTCAAAACCTTTCTTAAATAATTCGCTTACTGCATTTCCTCCAGGTACTGCTAATTTTGCTGGATTAGAACCTGGTGAAACATTTATTCTTACAACACTTGCAGGTTGAACAAAATCTGATCGATCTGGTTCCATAGCACCTGTTAGAACTAAAGCCCTAAATAAGTAATCTTTTTGAATAGTTGCTGGAACATTGTGTAATACATATCCTTGAGCAATTGATTCTTTTGTAAAATCATCATATCCATACCACATACCAATTGTTGTTTTGGTTGAATATCCGATTACCCATGAGTCTCTGATTGCATCCCATGGCATGTTATAATCATCCATTGTTTTTTCATCAAAGTTTGTCGTTCCTGTTTTACATGCTACATTGTGTGGTGTTCCACCTGTTAGAGAAACATTTTGTAAAACACTTGATATCATATATGCAGTTGCATCAGACATTACTTGTACTTTTTCTGATTTATATTCTTTTACTTCTCCTGTTTGTCGATATTCTATTTTATTTACTGAGTATGGTTCGTTATAATATCCACCATTTGAGAATGCTGCATAGGCTGCAGCCATTTCTAATGGAGATACACCAGTGAAGGCTCCTATGGAGTGTGCTTCATGAAGACTAATCGTATTTCTTGTATCATTATCATCATTTTTGTTTACGCAATTATTATTGATTCTATCATATTTGTAACCACTTTCACATAGTTCTGGTGTTAAACCTAATTTTGTTACAAATTCTTTTATTTTTTCATTATCAACTTGTTGGAAAGCTTTTAATGCTGGGATATTTCTAGAAGTTGATAGAGCTCTTCTCAAAGTCATTTGTCCTCCATATCCTCCATCCCAGTTTTTAATTGATCTACCATTTGAATAGGTATAAGGTCCATCTATAAATTGTTCATAAGTTGACCAGTTGTTATATTCAATTCCTGGACCATAATCAAATAAAGGTTTTGCTGTAGATCCTGGTTGACGTTTAATTTGTGTTGCATAATTGTATTGTTTTGCTTGAGAGTTGTTTCTTGAGTTGATATTTCTACCATTTCCGATAGCTAAAATCTTTCCTGTTTCACTTTCTAGTACCGCAACTCCTGATTGAACACGATCATCAATCCAATCATATGCTCCTCCATTTAATACGGCATTTACAGCATTTTGTCTTCCTATATCTAAGTTTGTATATACTAGTAATGGAGTTGTATATGGGTCTACTCCATATTTTTTCAATACTTCTTCTGCTACTGTATCAATATAACCTTGATAAGGGCTTTCGTTAGAGTAATTAATATCTGCTGTTAGAGATTCTACTGGAATTGCGTTTGCAATCTCTTCCTCTTCTTTTGTTATATAGCCAGCTCTTCTCATATAATACAATACTGTTTTTCTTCTTTTAGCTGCATTTTCTGGATTTACAGTTGGCTTATAATAATTTGGTGATTTGAACATTCCGGCTAAAATAGCTGCTTCACTTAAATTTAATTCAGATACACTTTTTCCAAAATATTGTAATGATGCTTCTTCAACACCATAAATATTTCCACCTAAGAAGTGGTTATTTACATAGAATTCAATAATTTGTTCTTTTGAATAATTCTTTTCTAGTCTAAATACCGTTAAATATATATCTTCGAATTTACGAACGATACCATCTAAACCAGATGTTTTTTGTCCTAATGGGTCTGTAAAACTATTTTTAACAACTTGCATTGATAGCGTTGAAGCTCCACCTGCTTCAGAACCTTGAGTTACTTGTCCTACTAGCGCTCTAATAAATCTTGGTGCATCAAAACCATTATGCTGAAAAAATCTTGAATCTTCTGTTGCGATAATAGCGTCTACTAGTACTTCTGGTAATTGATCATAAGTTACTTTTTCTCTTTTTTCAGAACCTAGTTTAGCAATTTCTGTTCCATCACTTGCATATATTCTAGATATTTCTCTTGTATTCAAATTTGTTTCAATAAACTTTGGATCTGCCTGATGTTTTACATATAGAATAAAAGCACCAAATGCTGTAAGACTACAGATACCTATGATCAAAAATAATATCAATAGGGTATTAATAATTCTTTTTCGTCTTTTTACATTTTTAATCGTAACAATTAAAAAAATGAAATAACAGAACAATAATCCTGCTGCAGTTGCGGCAGCAATCATCTTACCTGCTTTTTTATAACAAATTAGAATGATTAAACATATTACTAAAAATAAGACTAATTTAATAATTGGACCTATTTTTAATTTTTTTATTTTAATTTTTCTTTTTTTTCTTCTTTCTGTTTTTGCCATTTAAATACCTCCAATGAAAGTATCTACTATTTTTAAATAGTCGATTCTTGGTTTATAACTATCTTTTATTTGATAAGCTTCTTTTCTAAAAAAATCAATAGGAATAGACTTTCTGCTTTCATTCTTTAAAAAATGAATAAACTTTTCTGCTGTTAATAGATAAGTTTCATTTAATGAAGTAAAACGAATAATGAGAAAAGCAATTCCTCCATTTTCATAGATATCTCTTATATGATTAATTTGGTGTTCATGAATATTTCTTAAAGTAAAAGAAGTTTTACTTTGTGTTTCTTTTGCTTCAAAATCAATATATTTTCCTTTATATAATCCATTATAGTCTGTAGTTGATGGTACTGTGAAAAAGGCTTCTTTAATAATTGCTTTATCACGAGATGGGTAATCTACTTTTGTTATTTTTATGGGAGTAGGTTTTTTATAGATATAAGCTTTTTTCTCTAATCGATAAAATTCATTTGAATCATTTATTTCACTTTCTAGAGTCATTCCTCTATTACTATAAATAACATCTTTACTATTGGAATTATGATTTTTCTCTTTTTTGATTCCATTTGGGTAATTCATTTCATCACCTATCATTTATTATACTATAAAGTTATTCTTTTTTCCATCTTTTTTTGTAACGTTTCTAGGAACTTTTATTTTCTTCTTTTGTCGAAAGACTATCTTATTTTTTTCTTTTTGATATTCTTATTATGGGTGATAGAAATGAATTATTTAGAAATACAAAAAGTAATTGATAAAATGATTGAGAATACTACTTTTATTAAAAGAACTTTATCAGTAAATTCTTTAATGAGTAGGATTATAATTGACAAAAAGGTGAAGAAATGACATAATACTAATGTAAGGGATTGGTGATAAAATGTATCAAAATAAAATTAAATTTATGCCACAAGATATCCTTGAAAAGAATTTTAAAATTGATACGAGAGGATATCGTTTGAAGGAAGTAGATCAATTTTTAGATGATATTATTAGTGACTATGAACAATTTTTAGATATTATTAATAATTTAGAGAAAGAAAAGGCTGACTTGTTAACTGAAATTATGAATTTGAAACAAGAATTAAGAAATTCTAAACTTAATATGGAAGTTATTTCTACGACTAATAAGGGTAATGGAGAAGTTACTAATGTTGATATTATGAGAAGATTGTCACAACTAGAGAAAATGGTTTATGAATCTAAAAATGTTGAAGAAAGTAACAATAATTAATATATAGACAAACGCTGGGAATTTTAAGTTCCTTGAGGAAAGTCCATGCTCACACAAGCTGAGATGCTTGTAGTGTTCGTGTCTAGGGAAAAAATAACCTAGAGTAGTTTATACTAACGGCGATAAACGTTCCTAAGTCCTTGGATATGGAACGTTTTCATAAAGTGCCACAGTGACGAGTCTTTTCGAAAGAAAAGAGTGAAACGTGGTAAACCCCGCGAGTGAGAAACCCAAATTTGGTAGGGGAGTCTTAACAAAGAAATTGAACAGAGTTAAGGACCAGAAATGGTAGATAAATGTTTGTCTTCTGATTTATCAGAAACAGAACATGGCTTATTTATATTATTATTGTTATTATATATTTGAGGTGGATATGAAAGAGTTAGGTGAATATTTAAAGCATAAAAGAATCGACAATGGTGTTAGTATTACAGAAGCTTGTGAAGATTTGGAACTTTCTACTTCTCATCTTGAAAATATAGAAAGTGGTAATATTCGAGCTTTTAAAGATATTTATGAATTAAGAAATTGTGTTAAAAGTTATGCGAAATATTTAGGGTTAGATACAGAAAAGGTATTAGATGAATTTAATGATTTTTTATTTGAGCATACTTCTAAGATATCTTTAGATGATATTCAAGCTTTTCAAAAAGGAAACGATCAAGATAAAAAAGTAATATCTCCTTATACGAAGGAGTATAAAGAAAAAGTTTGTGTTTGGCCTTTCTTTAGTTATATCATTATCATTGCTGTTGTATTATTTTTATTATATTATATATTTATTTTTAATCGTAAAGATCCAAAAAGAATCGATGAATTAAAAGGATATGAGGAGGTTTCTATTCTATGAAAATAAATTTACCGACTAAGATAACGATTCTTCGTCTTATTTTAACATTTTTAATACTGATTTTATTATGTGTTCCATTTTCTTCTTTTGGGATTACTTTTCCCAAATATGATGTAAATGGAGTAATTGTACAACTTCATTATATTATTGCTGGAGTAATTTTTATCGTAGCAAGCTTAACTGATTTTTTAGATGGTTATCTTGCTAGAAAATATAATCAAGTTACTGATACAGGAAAAATGCTTGATGCTATCTGTGATAAAGCACTTGTAAATCCTATTTTGGTTGTTCTTGCTGTAAAAGGATTTGTTCCTGTTTTTGTACCTGTTATCATTATATTGAGAGATATTATTGTAGATGCCATCAAGATGGAAGCAGCTAGTAAAGGAAAAGTTGTTGCGGCAATTAAATCTGGAAAATTAAAGACAGCTTCTATGATGGTTGGATTAGTACTTGTATTTTTCTATAATATTCCTTTTGAATTTATCAATGTCAGAGTAGATTTATTCTTATTGTTTTTAGCAACTATTTTATCTGTTATTAGTGCTTTTCAATATTATTCTCTTAATAAAAGTATTATTTTTGGAAAAGATAATAAATAAAATTGAGTTAAATTTAATCTTAAAAAATTCCTTTTGCTATAAGGAATTTTTCATTTTGAGAAGAATTCTAGCGTCAAATTGTTAAAACAATTGTTCGAAAACCTATTGCTTTTTTTAAAAAGATATTATAAAATGAAAATGTAAGTTATTTACGAGGAGGAAAATAAATGGCTGTTAAAGAAATTACGAAAGATAAAGATAAAGCTTTGGAGCAAGTATTAAACGATATTGAAAAGCAATTTGGCAAAGGTTCTATTATGAAACTTGGAGAAAATAAACATATGAAAGTTGATGTGGTATCTAGTGGAGTATTATCTCTTGATATAGCATTAGGTGTTGGTGGTTATCCTAAGGGACGTATTATAGAAATTTATGGTCCAGAATCTAGTGGTAAAACTACTTTTGCATTACAAGCAATTGCTGAACATCAAAAGTTAGGAGGAAGGGCTGCCTTTATTGATGCTGAACATGCTCTTGATCCTGTTTATGCAGAACGTTTAGGAGTTAATATTGATGAATTACTATTATCTCAACCTGATACGGGAGAACAAGCTTTAGAAATATGTGATGCTTTGGTTAGAAGTGAAGCAATCAGCATTATTGTTATTGATTCTGTTGCGGCACTTGTTCCACAAGCAGAAATAGATGGTGAAATGGGAGATTCTCATGTAGGATTACAAGCAAGACTTATGTCTCAAGCATTAAGAAAATTGAATGGAACGATTAGTAAAACAAATACTACGGTAATCTTTATTAATCAGTTAAGAGAAAAAGTAGGCGTTATGTTTGGAAATCCGGAAACTACAACTGGTGGTAGAGCTTTAAAATTCTATGCTAGTGTACGTTTAGAGATTAGAAGAAGTGAACAATTGAAAATGGGAGATGGCGTTGTTGGTAACAAAACTACTGTTAAAGTTGTTAAAAATAAAGTATCTCCACCATTTAAATCTTGTGTTGTTGATATCATGTATGGTGAAGGAGTATCTAGAGAAGGAGAAGTTATTGACTTAGCAAGTGATGCATGCATAATTGAAAAGACTGGAGCTTGGTATTCTTATGGAGGAGAAAAATTAGGTCAAGGAAAAGAAAATGTTAAATTACTTTTAAAAGATAATCCAGAATTATGGCATGAAATTGAAAATAAAGTTAGAGAATATTATGATATTCAACTAGATAAAGATAGTAAAAAAAATGAAAAAGGAGAAAAATAAACTTTTCTTCTTTTTTTCATATGATACTTAGAGGTGATTTGATGCATATAAATGAATTACTAGATGTTTCTTATGATTTTTTTATAGAAGGTATTACTGATGATTCTAGAGAGGTAAAAGATAATTATATTTTTGTTGCGACAAAAGGTTTTTATGTTGATCATTTTGATTATATTGAAGAAGCCATTCAAAAAGGCTGTGTTTTTCTTGTGGTAGATAGAGAAATTGCCAGAGACTTTCCTCATATTGTTGTCGATCATATCGATGATTTCTATCAAAAACTGTGTATTAAATTTTATCAAATTCAATTAGATAAATTCCATTTAATTGGAATTACTGGTACTGATGGAAAAACAACAACAACTACTGTGATTAAAGAACTAATTAAAGATTGTGCAACTATTGGTACTAATGGAGTATTGATTGGTGAAGATTCTATAGATACTCATAATACTACACCTTGTATCTCTGAATTATATCAAGATTTAAAAATCATTCAAGATAGACATATCTCTAATATTAGTATGGAAGTATCTAGCGAAGCACTTCTTCATAATAGAGTATCTAATTTAAAATTTGATTATGTTGCGATTACTAATGTTACAGGAGACCATCTCAATATTCATGGAAGTTTTGAAAACTATTTACAATCGAAATTAAAAATATTAGATATGGTAAAAGATGATGGTTACATTTTTCTTAATGGAGATGATTTCTCTTTAAAAAATATAAAAAGAAAACATTGTTATACATATGGATTTTTAAAAGATAATGATTTTATTATCGAAAAAGTAAAATATCTAAAAAGAAAAACTATTATTACTTTAAATCTTTTTGATAAAAAAATTAAAATTGATAGTCCTTATATTGGAAAATATAATGTTTACAATATTGTGTTGGGCTATCTTATTGGACATTTTTTTGGAATAGAAGATTGTTTGCTACTGAAAAGAATACGGGAACTTAGACCTATCAAAGGTAGATGTGAGTTTTTAGATTTTAAACAGAATTATTCTATTGTTTTAGATTATGCTCATACTATAAATGGTATTTCTAATATTTTGGATACTTTTCGTAATTATTCTCATATCATTGTAGTTACAGGATGTGCTGGTGGAAGAGATAAAAGTAAAAGAAGAACGATTGGAGAACTCATAATAAAAAATTGTGATATGGCTATATTCACTATGGATGATCCTAGATTTGAAGATGTTGATACGATTATTGATGATATGGTAGGAGATTTTTCTAATTATATTCGAATTATTGATAGAAAGTCTGCTATCCATTATGCATTTGATCATGCTAGAGATGATAGTGTGGTATTAATTCTTGGTAAGGGAAGAGATAACTATATGGCAATTGAAGATAAAAAAATATCTTATTCTGATTATGATGTTATTCAAGAATATTTTGAAAATATAAATCGTTGATATTCTTAATAATATAAAGAATTAATTCTTTTTTCTTCATTTGTTTTTCCTTGACAACTTTTTAAAATACTTCTAAAATAGTAGGTAGATTGGAAAAGTGAACCCAGTCTAGATGGAGGTATATATGAATAGTATTGGAATCTCCATTTTACTTATTGCAGTTGGACTTGCTGTTGGTTTTGCTGTATCTTTTGCAATTAATTATTTTAGAGGAAATTTGGTTTCTACAAAAGCAGATAATATGATTGCACAAGCCAAAAAAGAAATTGAAAAATTAAAAAGAGATGCAGCTATTGAGCAAAAAGAAGAAGCTCATAAAATTAAAATGGATTTAGATAAGGAAATTCGTGAAAAGAAAGAAGAGCTTAAAGAAAATGAAAAGCGTTTATTACAACGAGAAGCTAGTATTGATAAAAGAGATGAGGTTTTTCAAAAACGTGAAGCTGCTTTAGATGAAAGAGAAGAAAAATTATCTGAAAAACAAGAAGAAATTCAAAATGAAAAAAGTAAAGTGGAGGAAATTAAAAAGGAACAATTAGATTTACTTGAAAAGATATCTGGATTTAGTAAAGACAAGGCTCGTGAACTTGTTATGAGCAAAGTTAAAGAAGGAATGACTAAAGAGATATCTGAATTTATTCGTGAAAGTGAGAATGAAGCAAAATTAGTTGCTGATAAGACAGCTAGAGAATTAATTGTTAGTAGTATGCAAAAGTATGCAGCTGATATTGCAAGTGATCAAACAGTAACGGTTGTTGATTTACCTAATGATGAAATGAAAGGTAGAATCATTGGACGTGAAGGAAGAAATATTCGTACGATTGAAGCAATTACAGGAGTTGATTTGATTATTGATGATACTCCAGAAGCTGTTGTTTTATCTAGTTTTGATCCATTACGAAGAGAAATTGCTCGTGTAACTTTAGAGAGTTTGATTAAAGATGGAAGAATTCATCCAACTCGTATTGAAGAGTTATATGATAAAGTTTGTAAGGATATGAAACAAAAGATTATCGAATACGGACAAGAAACAACCTATAGTTTAGGATTAACTAAATTTGATCCAGAATTAATTGAAATTATTGGAAAATTGCATTTTAGAACTAGTTATGGACAAAATGCGCTACAACATTCTAAAGAAGTTGCTGAACTATCTGGAATTCTTGCAGGAGAGTTAGGAGAAAATGTTACTCTTGCTAAAAGAGCAGGACTTTTACATGATATTGGAAAAGCAATTGATCATGAAGTAGAAGGAAGCCATGTTGATATTGGTGTTGATATTGCTAAGAAACATCATGAAAATACTGTTGTTATTAATGCAATTGCTTCTCATCATGGAGATACGCAAGCTACTTCCGTTATTTCTGCTATTGTTGCGATTGCTGATGCATTATCAGCTTCAAGACCAGGAGCTAGAAATGATTCTTTAGAGAACTATATTAATCGTTTATCTCAGCTTGAAGAAGTTGGTAATAAGATTAAAGGTGTAGATAAAGCTTATGCTGTTCAAGCAGGAAGAGAATTAAGAGTTGTTGTTAAACCTGAAGAAGTAGATGACTTAGAAGCACATCGTATTGCTCGTGAAGTTAAGGAAAAGATTGAAGCAAATCTTAAATATCCAGGAACTATAAAAATTACAGTTGTTCGTGAGACAAGAGCAATTGAAGAAGCTAAGTAAAAGGTAAGAAAAGTTGGAAGACTTTTCTTTTTTTTGGAATAATAAAATAGAGGAGGAATTATGAGTTATCAAAATCGACTATATTTATACTGGTATATTGGAAAAAGTGTATATGAACAACAAAATTTGTATGATAATGTAGTTGAAAAATACTCTAAGTATTATTCTTATCATTATGGTAATAGTTATTTGTTTACTCGTTCTAGTATAAAAATGATGTTATTATTTTATTTAAATTTTCCTATTTTTTCTAATCAAATGAAGATTATTTCTTGGAATCAATATTTATTATTACTAACTTTACCTTCTAAAGAAATGTATTTCTATTTTTACTTATCTTTGTTTTTTCAAAGTGATTATCAAGAAACTTATGATTTTATTCAGAATAATTATTATGTAAGAATATAAAAAAGATAGAGTTTTCTATCTTTTTATGTCTAATATGATAGGAAGAATAATTGGTTTTCTTCCTGTTAAATTGTTTATAAATGGATATAACATTTCTGTTAATTCTGCTTTTAGTGTTTGAAATGTTGTTTTAGGATTTGCTAGAGAAGCAACTATTAATTGTTCTGATTTATTTTCTATTTTATGAATTAGTTCTTCATTTTCATTAATTAGAATAAATCCTCTAGTTGTAATATTTGGTTTAATTAATAATTCTCTTTTTTTCATATCTACGTTGATTATTACGACTAAGATTCCATCACTTGACATGATTTTTCTATCTTTTATTACAGCTGATCCAATTTCCCCAATTCTATTACCATCTACATAGATGTCTGCACCTGGTTTGCTTTCTCCTTTTTCAATTATGTGATTTTTAAGAGTTAATGTATCACCATTTTTTAGAATAAATGTATTCTCTTTTGGTATTCCACAATTGATTCCTATATTTGCTTGTTTTTTAAGCATTCGATAATCTCCATGGAATGGCATTAAATATTTTGGTTTTAATAATCTAATCATTAATTTTATTTCTTCTTCGTTGGCATGTCCCGATGTATGTAAATCTTGTAATACATTGTTGGTGTATACCTTTACTCCTTTTAAGTATAATTTGTTAATCGTTTTTGATATACTTAAAGCATTTCCAGGTATTGCCGAAGATGAGAAAATTACCACATCATCTGGTCTTAACTTAATTTGTTTATGTGTACCATTTGATATTCTTGATAGGGCAGCAAGTGGCTCTCCTTGCGAACCAGTACATAGAATCGTAACTTCATTTGGTTTTAAATTATTTGCTTCTTCTGGTGAAATTAATAATTCTTTGTGATCAATATATCCTCCATTTAAAGATATATTAATATTGTTTTCCATACTTCTTCCAAAAATACAGATTTTTCTATTATATTTAAAGCAAGTTTCAAAAATATGTTTTACACGGTAGATATTTGAAGCAAAGGTAGCAATGATAATTCTGTTGTTTTTACATTTTGCGAACATTTCATTTAACGTTTCATCTACAACAGATTCACTATTAGAAAATCCTTCATTTAATGCATTTGTAGAATCTCCTATCAATAAATCTACGCCTTCTTCTCCTAGGGAAGCCATTTTGTACAAATCAGCCATTGGTCCAATTGGAGTTAAATCAAATTTATAATCTCCTGTTGTAACAATTCTTCCATCTGGTGTTTTAATACTAATACCATGTGAATCAGGGATTGAGTGTGTAACTCTAAAAAATTCTACTTCGATTTCTTTAAACTTTAATTTAGTTTTATCAGTATATACAAATAAATTATCAAATCTAATGTTTTTATCTTGTAGTTTTACTGCAATTAATTCTTTAGCGTGATTAGGAGCATAGATTTTAGGTATATTTATACTCTGTAGCAAAAATGGAATACTTCCAATATGATCTTCATGACCATGAGTAATTAGAAGTGCTTGAATTTTGTCTTCATTTTCTTTTAAAAATGTAAAATCAGGTAAAACGTAATCAACTCCCATTAATTCACTTTCTGGGAAACTTACACCGGCATCAATAATAACAATGGCGTCGTTATGCATTACACAATACATATTTTTTCCGACTTCTCCTAAACCACCTAAAACAATTATTTTTGTTTCGTTGGTTTCTTGT
>CADBSF010000068.1 GCA_902797265.1 uncultured Erysipelotrichaceae bacterium | reverse complement strand
TCCACAACAAAATCCGAATATGATGAATAACTCTTATCCACAACAAAATCCGAATATGATGAATAACTCTTATCCACAACAAAATCCAAATATGATGAATAATAATACTTATCCACAGCCATCAAATAGTAACATAGAAACACTAGAAGGAACAACGAATCCAAGAAATATGTAATGAAGCAAGGAAGGGATTATATGCTAAAAGAGTATTTGGAAAATGATACAAAACTAAATAGAAAAGAATTCATTACCCTATTTTGTATCATAGGAGTCATTTCAGGAATACTAGGATGGGGTTATGAAGTAGCTTTCTATTATTTAGATAGTGGTTTTAAACAGGTTTATATGAGAGGTGGAAACTTTCTTCCATGGATTAATATTTACATGTTTGGAGCCTATCTAATTATATTGTTAACTTATAAAAGAAGAAAACATCCTCTACAAGTATTCTTAATTAGTGCAATCGGAACAGGAATATTAGAATTTGCATCAGGTTATATCTTATATGGAAAACTAGGATGGGTGAAATGTTGGGATTATAATAAGGAAATATTAAGTTTTGGAAATATTGGTGGCTATGTATGTTTAAGAAGTGTAACCATATTTGCTCTTTGTGGACTTCTATTAATATATGGAATTCTCCCTTTATTATTTAAATTAGTTAAGAAAGCAAATATGAAAATTCTACTACCGATAAGTATCATAGTTTTTTCAATCTTTATGATAGATGAAATTTATAACTTACTATTATATCCATTCTTTCCAATTCCAAGAGCTCCAAACTATTATAAATCAATCGGTCTAAAATATTTATATTATAAATAAGAAATATCCACAAAATCTGTGGATATTATTTTTTCTGTAAAAAAGTATAGATAGGTTGAAAAGCACCAGGTAAAGCATAATCTTTTTCTATTTTCTCTAAACTAACCCAAGAGTAATGTTCAATCATAGTAGATACTTCGATGTAATAACTGTATAAAATCCATTTCTTATGAGTAAAAATATGTTGATAAGTAACAGCTTTTTTTATACACAAATTCTGTGGAAATTTCTTTTTCACTTGAGAAAGAGTAAATTTTCCTTTTTCAGTTGGAAATTCCCACATATTATTTAATAATCCTTCTTCTCTCTTTCTAATCGCAAACTTATCTTGATATTGAAGAATAAAAATAGTATAGATTTCTTCTTTTTTTTCCTTTTTCTGAATTTTTCTAGGGATACTATTTTCCTTTCCTAATAAATGAGCCTTGCATTTTCTTTGTAAAGGACATATTTCACATTTTGCTTGACCATTAGGAATGCAGATTACTTCTCCTAATTCCATAATCCCTTGATTAAAACTTCCTGAATCTTCAGGAAGAATCTTTTTTAATTGAAGACTAATCTCCTTTTTTACTTTTATATTACTGACATCTAAATCTAAATTCTGAATACGACAGTATACTCTCATAACATTACCATCGACGCATACTTCTTTTGCTTGAAAACAAATCGAACTAATAGCTCCTGCTGTATACTCTCCAATTCCAGGTAATGAAAGGATTTCTTGATATTCTCGAGGAAATACTCCTCCATATTTTTCCATAATGGTAATAGCTGCTTTTTTTAGATTTCTCGCTCTCGTATAATATCCTAAACCTTCCCATAGTTTTAATAACTGATCTTCATCAATTTCACTTAACGCTTGAATAGTAGGAATCCTCTCCATAAAACGCTGATAGTATGGAATAACTGCTTCAATTCTTGTTTGTTGAAGCATAATCTCACTAATCCAAACATGATAAGGATCTAGATCCATTCTCCAGGGAAGGAATCTCTTATTATCTAAATACCATTCTAATATTAAATTAACACACTCTTTCATACTTGATATTGTATCATAAATTCTTTACTTTTTTCATATAATAAGATATAATAAGAAACCGTTATGGGGGGATAAGTATGAATAAGAGAGCTAACTTATATTTAAATATCTATGAATTAATAGCCTTTCTATTAGCCTTAACTTGTATTGGATTATCAATCACATTAAAAGAATTACCCTATGAAATTCCTTTTATCTTAAAGAGTTCTTCTCTTTTTATAGGAACTTTCTTTGGAATACTATTTCTTTTAATTGAAATAATATTATTTTTATTGATGAAAGCTAGATTCAAAGTTATTTATATAATTTATATATTATTAGATATTGGTATAGGAGTATTTATTAATTCCAAATATTCTTTTTATGGAATCATTGTATTTTTTCTTTTTTCGATTTTGAAAAATATTATAAGAATCAGATTTGTAAATAATATCTATGTACCAAAACGTTTTCAAAACTATTGTAAGATATTTAATATTACGATAGATGATTTTAAAAAGAAAAAAGAAAAGAAAGAAGAAATACCAGAAAAATCTATCAAGATTAAAGTATCAGAAAACACTATCAAAACAAAAGCAACGAAAAAGAAAAAGAATCAATCTAAGAATAAAATTCATTCAAATTTACGTACTAAAGAAAGTTAAATCTTTCTTTTTTTCTTTTCTAAGGAATGATATAATGAATATAAATAGGAGGATTATTATGATAGTAAATTATAATGAATTAAAACTAACAAAAGAAGAACTTGAAAATATGGATAGAACAAGTCCATATCAGGTAGTAGGAGCCTTTGTAAGATTACTAACTACTTATCAACCAAATAAAGAAGAAGAATTCTACGATTTATTACAAACATTACAAGGAGATTTTCAACCATTAAGTGCTTTGATGAAGCAAAATATTAAAGATAGAATGTTACAAAATGACAAATATTCTTATATTGGGAAATCATATTTTAAAGGAGCAACTCCTTCTAATGATTATACTCCTTCCATTCCTTATGAATTAGAAATAACAGAGAATGATTATTCTGATGTAGAAGAAGGAATTAAGAAATTATTCGTAAAAAGTGGAGGAGCAGATTCTCCAAGAGGAATCATGGTAAGATTAGCCAAAGATGGAAATTACTATGTATGGAGTGATTCATTTATGGGATTACTTGCCGATATTAGAGGATTAGAATCTAATAATCCATGGGCTTAAGAAAAAAAGTGTATTAGTGATGGCATATTTCTTCTAGCACTTTTTCTGTTTTTCATAAAATACTATGAGGTGATTTTATGTATAAAGGACAAAAAAGTGTTAGAGGAGGAATAGAAGATTTTCTATGTCCTTTTACAGATATGTATATTACACAAGGTAGTTTAGGAAGTTTTTCTCATCAAGGAATTTACGCTAATGATGTAAGAGGACGTGTGGCAGGAATTCGCTATCCTTATTATGCACCCTGTACTTCAAAATGTATAAAGACTTATCCAGAAACAGGTCAAGTAATGTGGCAATCAACAAATAAAGTAAGATTTGCTAATGGAAGAGTAGATTATGCAACCTATATGACAGCTCATGATAATACGATGGATGCATCACCAGGTCAAATAGTAAATCAAGGAGATCAATTAGGAAATATGGGGGATAAGGGAAATACAACAGGAGTTCATTGTCATATAGAAGTATCACAGAGTAATGATACTACTTGGATAAAGAATCAATACGGGAATTATCATTTTCATAATGAATATGATTTAGATGATTGCTACTTCGTAGATTATACAAATATCTTAAATGGAAGAGGTGGCAATTGGAAAACAACAGGAGAAACCCCACTAATAGAAATATCTGGAAATGAAGCCCTAGATCAGATTATTCATCCAGGAAGTAACGTAATGTTTGATGGTATTTTTTCAGTAGATATTATCAAAAGAGGCACCAATTTATTTGGAAACACAAAATTAACTGGAGTACCTTTTTCAACATATTATAATGAAAAAGCAAAATCCTATCATTGGATTCCTCTAGAAGATTTCACAGAGGTAGATAAGTATGGTTCCCCTGTAGGCCAAGATGATACCGTATATGGAGGAGAAAGTTACGTAATCAACACTCATAAATATACTGTAAAAGAAATTGATATTCCAACTAATTCAGCCAAACTAATCCTAAATAATAAAGAAATATGGGTATATAGTGCTTTCTTAAAAGAAGTAGCCTAGAAAGAAGGAAAAATGAAAAGAAATATTATAAAAATTACACTATTCGTATTACTAACAATTATTATTACTGGTTGTACCATTAATATTAATGATGATTGTGATAAGGAAAAGAAAAATCAAAATAATAACGAAGTAGTTAATAACAATACCACGAATACAAAGAAAAATGAAAAATTAGTAGGAAAAAAATTTACAAGAACTTACAATATCAATCATATTGCTCCAAGTAATGACTATGATTATCTTTATATTACAATAAGAGCTTTCCAAGAAGAAGAAATTGAAACAGTAAAAGTAAAAAGAAATGATTTTGAAAATGCAGAAGTAGGAAATGCCTATGAAATTGTATTTGAAATAGAAAACGGAGAAATTGAAAATAATATAAAATCTATTTTTAAGAATTCGAAAATAGTAAGTGCAACAAAAACTGATAAAACAGGATTAGAACAAGTAAATGAAGAATTTGAATAAAAGAAAATCTTGCTTTTTCTCTAAAAATAGATATAATAGTCTGTTAAAGAGGTGATAGAATGGATAAAATGAATAATTTTATCAAATATTATGAACTATCAACAGAAGATGGACCACTTTATTATTATGAAATATACAGAGAGGATGCAGAGAAATCAGAGATACCAATTCCTATAGAATTCTTTACACAAGAAGAAGGAGTAAGAGGCTTCAATTGTGTAGAATTTTTAGATAGGAAATGCTCTTATCCTTATGGACCAGTTTCTATGCAAGGATATATTACACAACCATATTTAAAAGAATTAAGTCCTTATGAATTTTTAGAAGCTGTTGGACCATATATGGCAAGTGAAGCAGTGATGGAAGATAAAAGAAAAGAAGTAATGACTGGTATGAAATTCAAAGCTGGCTTAACAAATTATCGAATGATTAAAATACAAAGAAATGAAATAAATCAGAAACAAAAAGATGAAGTTGCGACTAAAATATTAAAAAAATATATGAAAACTAAATAAAAAAGTATTAGGATAAAAACTAATATTTTTTTTAAAGAAAAAAAACTAGTATTATCAAAGAAGTGTTGCTATAATAGAAGGAAAAAAGGAGAAAGATATGGAAGAACTAATAAGAATTGAATTTTTAAGTATGTATAAAGATAAAATTAAAGAAGAAGAAACTTACAAGGAATTCTTATCAAGTTTCACAAAAGATAGTTTAGAAAGATTATTTAAGATGAATGCTTTAATCACTAATGATAGTAAAGAACTAGCAAAAGCTTATCTTATAAGTAATAAGAATAAAAAAGAAATCATGGAGGAATTAGAAAAACAAAATAAAAAGATCTATTCCAATCTATTAAAAAATGCTGATGAGATGATGATCAAACAATTAGAGTATTATTTAAAGAGTTATCAAAAGAATCTTATGGTAATTCAATTAAATCAATTAAGAATATCTCTTCATTTTATTAGTTTCTTAAATGAAAATTGTCTTGCAAAAGTAAACTATTCAAAAAGTAAAAAAACAGTAACATTAGAAACTCCTAGTGAATTAAGAAAATTATTAGGAAATATCATAAAGGATAAAAAAATCATAAAGAATAGTAAAAAAATAAGAATAGAAAAAGAACAAATTCATAATTTAATCGCAACTTATGGAGTAATCTTACTAAGTGATTTATGTAAGATATACAATAAAGTATATAGGAAAGAAACAAGAGATTCTTTACTAGATAAGATTATTATTAGTCAAATCTATGAAGATGAAATACAAATAGCACCAGTTGAAGATGATTATATGATATATGGAATATCATTTGAAGATGAAGATGATGCTTTATCATTTTACTATTCATTAGATGAAAAATTAGATTATAAGATTTATAATAAAGAAGAGTATAAAGAAATAGGAGAAGCAGAATATTTTACAGGCATTGAAGAATATGGAAAAGTATATCATTATCTTGAAAAATTATTTTCAAATAAGGAAGAAGAAATAAATGATTTTATTGAAGCAATGATTATAGATTATATCTTCTCTTATCAAATAGATGAAGAAGAAGCAGATAGTAATTATCAAAAAAATATAAAAAGAGGTTATCCTAATATAAAAGAAAAAGAAAGAAAAGAACTATTAAAAAGAATCAAAGTACTAGCAAGCTATTATCCAAATTATCGTAATAAAGGATATAGTGATCAAGAAATAAAAAAATAAGTCACGCAGACTTATTTTTTTTCTTCTTTCCTTGCATTATCTATCATATAAACAATTGCACTGATAACTCCACCAACAAATACAGCAATCCAACTATTATTGATTTTCATGATGATAAGTAATATTAGAAAGATAAATACAGATATCATACTGATACTAGAACAAATCCAACTAATTAGTTTTTTATGCTTTTTCGTTTGATCTTCTTCTCTTTGAATAGAACCTACCTGAGCAAGAATTGCACAAATAATACCTGCTCCAATAATAATTAACCACCTTGGTTTACTAGAATCACCTACTGCATATAGAATGGAACAAGTAGCACCTGCAACAATAAAAATAATTCCACAAATAGTACTAATTATTTTTTTATTCATTAGAATTACCTCCTATTTAAAATTCAGTAACTTTAACAGAAGTAACTTGTTTTCCATCAAAGTATACTTGTACAGTATCTCCTACTTTTAAATCACCGGTATCATCCATAGTAAAAGTCCATTGAGCATAAGTTTTATTAGCAGGAATAGTCTTAGTATGACCATTGATTTTCATTGACTTATCATTATGTTTAACATCAAATTTTGAAAGATCAAAATCTTTATCTTCATTAGTTGAATTAGAGAAGGTAACTTGAAAATTAAATGTTTCACCAACTAATTCAATACCAATTGATTTTATATCAATATCATTATCTGTTAGTAATACTCCACTAGAAGTCATTGTACCAGATTCTGTTGTTGAAGAAGAACTTGTTTTATCCTCTTTCTTAGTACAGCCAACAAGTAAAAAACAAGTACTAAGAATAATAATAATTACTAATATTTTTTTCATTGAATAACTCCTTAATTCATTTTTTTAGATAAGGCTTTCATTCCAATTAGAGAAACAAGTCCTAATCCTAACATAGAAACATAGAAGAAGATAGAATCCCCTGTTGCAGGATTATCTGCATTATTAGAAGAATTTTCTTCATCATTGCTTCCAACAAGAGCATATACACTTAAATGTGCTAGATTTCCACTAGATTCTGTAACAGATGATTCGAGTCATGAAATAAGACCAGTAATTGAAATAGAAAAAGAAATAATAAATGAAAAGGAGTAACAAAGTATGGAAGAAAATCAATTAAAAACAGAAGAAGAAATAAAACAAGAAGCAAAACAAGAATTTGAAGAGGAGATAAAACAAAAAGAAAAGAAGAAATTAGAGAAGAAAAATCATATCAAAGGAATCATTCATTTCCTTTATCGTATCATAGTCATTATTCTCCTTTTATTCATTATCTTTGAAACAGCAATGGGAATTTTAGACATGGATCGTTTAAATAAGGAAGAAGAACCATTTTGGTATTTGAATTCTAAAGTAGAAGAAAAAGAAAACGTGAAAGTAACAACTTATAACTTAGGATTATATGTAATAGAAAAACAAGAAGAAGGAACAAAAATTAAAATAGTTTTAAGACCATTTTTTTAAGATAAAGGAGGTGAAAAAATGAAAAAGAAATTTTTAGTATTAATAATGATTATCTGTTCTTTACTAATAGTAGGATGCAGTAAAGAAAAAAATTCTACTAGTTCAAAAATGAACAACAAAGTAGAAGTAAAAGAAGAAGGTATTTTTATTGATGGAGCAAAAATAAAAGAATTTGATGTATTATCAGTAAGTAATATTTTTAATTTCTCTATCGTATTTGACAATAGTAATAATAAAGAGATACAATTTGATTGTAGCCAAATAGAAGTAAAAAAAGGAAGTCAAACAATGACAATAAAATACCCAGATATTAAGACAGTTTCAGCAAATGAAAGTTATACACAATGGGGATTACCAATGTCAAATACAGATGGATTAAAAGTTGGAGATAGTGTTGATGTATACTATGGTAAAACGAAATTAGGAACTACAAAAGTAAGATAAAGAAGGGAGAAAGAATATGAAAAAATATACCATAATAATTTTAATGATTATTTGTAGCATTTTTCTATTTACAGGTTGTGACAAAGAAAAGACGACTAGTAGTTCTTTAATAGGAAAATATGAACTAAAAGAAGTCACATATGATGGAGAAACCTATAATCCTGAAAAATTAAAAAGTGAGTTAGGAAGAAAAATATCATTAGAAATAACAAAAGAGAAAGTAATAAGAACAGTGACTTATTATAGTACAGATGGATTAACAAGTGATTCAAAAGAACAATTCCTATATGATGAGAAATATCTTAATGATATAGAAAATCCTAGTTACCATTTCTATAGTTATACAAATAAAAACGAAGAATTAGTAATCACTAATTTAAGTGAAAAAGAAGAAATGACTTTTATAAAGAAGTAACATGAAAAAGTTAAAAGACAGTAAACTATTAAAAATATTGTTAATCTTCAATTCCGTAATCTTTATGATTTCCTTTTCAATAAGTGTCGCAATCGTATTGAAACCTTTCTATTATGTACAAATAAAAACATTACATATACAAGAAAAAACAGGCTATACTTATCAAGAAATAAAAGAAGCTTATGATGATGTATTAAATTATACAACTTTAAATCATGAATTTAAAACAGGAAAATTAAAGTATTCAGAAGAAGGAAAAAATCATTTTAAAGATTGTAAAACTCTATTTATGATTAATTTCATTCTATTAGGATTATCATTTATTATAATCATTCTAAAAAGAATCTTCTTAAAAGATATCAAATTAAAAAAATATCCAATCGAATACTGGAGTAGTTGGCTCATTCTAATTATATTTCTTTTGATTACTGCAACTACATTAATCTTAGGATATAATAAAATCTTTGAATGGTTTCATCAAATCTTTTTCTTAGGACAAGACAATTGGTTATTTAATCCAGCAGAAGATGAAATAATTAATATCTTACCAAAAGAATATTTTATGAATTGTTCCATTCTAATAGTTGGAATATTATTTATAACTACAGGAATCATAATAGGAAAAGAATTCTATAAAAAAAGACAGAATCATGCTAGTTAAAGGGAAAAATTGACGGAATAAGAAAAATATTATATAATGAAAACGAACGGAGAGATGACTATGTCAAATTATTATGAACGTAATATCATGTATAAAAAAGACTAGTCATACCTGATAATTAATCTATTAGCAGGTATGACAGTTTTGTCGTGCCTGCATCCACCAAATGGATGTATGGTCGTCTATTTGGTTTTTATTTGGATGAAAGAAAGGTAATAGATTATGATAGAAATAAGTTTAAATAATATAAAAAAGAATTATGGTTTTAAAAATATATTAAATGGATTAAATTTAGAAATTAAAACAGGAGAAAAAATATCTTTAATAGGAGATAATGGTTGTGGAAAAACAACAATTTTCAATATCATTACAAAGAAAGAAAATATTGATGAAGGAATTCTTTCTATTAGAAATGGTTCAACGATTGGTTATTTAATGCAACAACCAGAAGAGATATTCTCAAATAAAAGAGTAAACGATATTTTATATGAGAGTAGAAAAGATATCTTAGAATTAGAATTATTATTAAAGAAACAAGAAGAAAAGATGAATCAAAATCCAGAAGATATCAGTCTAATTAATAAGTATTTAAATACACAAGAAAAATATATGAATAGTGGAGGATATGAAATTAATACATTAATTGAAAAAATATCTCATGGACTTCATATTGATCAGTTACTAGAAAAAGACTTTTCCCAATTATCTGGAGGAGAACAAAAAAGAGTAGTTTTAGCTTTCTTAATGGTAAAAAAACCTAATATTTTATTATTAGATGAACCAACCAATCATTTAGATATCTTAACACTAGAATGGTTAGAAGATTATTTAATAAAATATAATGGTACTGTAGTAATCTCTTCTCATGATAGATATTTTTTAGACAAAGTCACAACAAAGACGATGTTAATAGAAAATGGAAAGATAGTAGAGTTTAATGGAAACTATTCTAAATATTTAAAAGAAAATGAAGCTAGAATAGAAAGAGAATTTAAAGAATATAAAGATCAACAAAAATTAATTACAGATATGAAAAGAAAAATCAAACAATTAGAAGAATTTGGTAAATTAGCCTTTCCAACAGGAGAAGTATTCTTTAGAAGAGCAGAAAATATAAGAAAAAGATTAGAAAGAATAGAGAAAAAAGAGAAACCTATAGTAAAAAAAGAATTACCTATTAATCTAGAATTTGATAAAAGATCCAGTAATGATGTATTAAAAATTAAAGATTATACTTTGATGATAGAAGATAAAGTCTTAATCAAAAAAATAAATTTAAAGATTTCTTATGGAGATAAAATATGTTTAATGGGAAATAATGGTACAGGAAAAACAACATTGATAAAAAAGATTATTGAAAATCAGAATGATCATATTATTTTAGGAAATCAAATAAAAATAGGCTATATTCCCCAACAAATAGTATTTGATAGGAATGAAACTATATTAGAATATGCAAGAAAACATTTTATAGGAGAAGAATCTCATTTAAGAAGTGCCTTAGATAAATTCTATTTTAAAGGAGATATTGTTTATAAGAAAATAAATAATTTATCAGGAGGAGAAAAAGTAAAATTAAAACTATTTATATTAATTCAAGAGAAATGTAATTTTCTAGTATTAGATGAACCTACTAATCATATTGATATTTCTACAAAAGAAACATTAGAAGAAGCATTAAGTGATTATAAAGGAACAATTCTTTTTATATCACATGATAGATATTTTATTAATAAATTAGCGAATAAAGTATTACTTCTAGAGAATGAAACCATTACAGAGTACTGTGGAAATTATGATTATTTCATAGAAAAAAGAGTTTAGGATGATTCCTAAGCTCTTTATTGTTGGGCTTCTAATATTTCATAGAAAATACAGATATTATCTTTTAATCTATGATTATCCTGATCACAATAATAACCTTCCACTTTATCTTTTGAATTGTTAATATTGATACATCTATCTCCTTCTATTTTTTGATAACCATCAGGACATAACTGTTCTTTTTTTAGTTTCTCTTTTCTTAAGATTTGACATTGATTTCCTACTAAAGTATCACCATCATCACAGTAGTAGGAAGTAACTGCTACCTTTTTTTCTTCATAACATTTCGTATCATCATCGACTAAACTACCATCATGATTACTCTTTACTTGTCCATTTGGACATTTCCATTCCGCTAAGTAATAATCATCTACCGTATTAACACAACTTCCATTTAAATATAAATCATTGTTGAGACATCCTCCATTAATAGAAGGCTTAGTCGCAAGACATTTATGTTCATAAAGAGTTCTACCAGGATCTCTACAAAATTCATAAGCATCCGCAACATGCTCTCGAATAATACAAGTATCATATCCATCATAATCACCATTATCACAATTTCCATGAGCATGATAACTACCACTAAATATACATTCATTATCAATAAGTTGATAATCATCTCGACAAGCATAATTAGGACCATCCATACTTCTAGTTTCTTCATAACAAACACTATTGTATTCAGTATAACCCTCTGGACAAATCATTCCTTCTTTAGCATCTTCTCTTTTGATTTCTTTGAAACAAAGATCTCCATCTAATTCATAATCATCATCACAAAACCAACCCATTTCTTTTGTATTAGATAGTTCTCGAATTGTTCTATTTTTTAAATGATCAATAGGAATATTAGGATATTTCTTTCTAATGGATTGAATATAAGCTGCTTTTACAGAACTAATTTGATATTTTTTCGCTAACTTCTTATCTTCTTTAGTAATAGAAGGAACGGTAATAATCTGAGTAACAATATTTTTTTTATCAAAAGCCATGATAAATTGATTTCCAATCCAATCACTATCAACTTCTCCAGTAGCGTAGATCAATATTTTAATTTCATTATCTTCCATATATTCTTTATCAATAAATATAGAAGTTAATTCATCGATACAATCTTCTAATTCTTTTCCTTTAATAGAGTCAAAAGAAGTATCTTTCTTACCCTTATTTTTCGCAATCACATTTTTAACAATATTCTTTTTATTAAGTTGAATCTCAATACTAGGATTAATCTCTAGAAGAATCGTAGATATGGTTCTATTACTCCACAAAATAAAACCTATCAGTCCTATCGCAAGAATGATACAAGCAAGCAATATAATAACAAGTATTTTCTTCATACCTATCACCTATTATCATCATAACACAAAAAAATGGATTTTCATCCATTTTTCTTTATCCAATTTTTCTTATTATTTTCTAACTAAATACCATACACCTTTATATTTACAATATCCTAGAGAAGATAAAGATTGCTTATCTTCTTTTTTAGATCCTTTAAAAGTTGTTGTTCCTTCAAATTTATAACATTCAGTAGCTTTTTCTTCCGTTTTAAAATACTTAGCTATCTTTTCATTTAATTCCTTAAGCTCTTCATCCGTTAATTTAGTCTTTTTTGTAATCTCATAAGTAATAGTAAAATCATCCCCATATTTTTCTTTTGCTTCTTTTAAAGACTTATCCAAATATTCCTGAGTCATATATTTTTCAGCATAAGTAACATAATAAGGAGGAAAGATATCCTTCGTAGAAGCAAGATCCGCTTTTGTATATGCTTTAACATATCCTTTCATTAAATAGTCAATCGTTCTTTCTTTACTACATCCAGTAATCATTAGGAAACTGAAAAGAAATAAAAAAATGAATAATACTTTCTTCATAATAACACCTCTAATAAGAGTATATCATATTTTAATTAAAAATAAAAGAATAGTAAAAATACATGAAATTATCATGAATTTATTATATAATAAAAATAAATGAAAATAGAAGGAGAAGTTTTATGAAAGTACAAGCAATGAAATGTCCTAATTGTTTAGCTCCTTTAAAATATAAAGAAGGTATGGCATCAGTAAAATGTGAATATTGCGGAAATACTTTAATTTTAAAGGAAGAAGAGGGAGAAAGAACAATTAAAGAATTAAGTTTTCAAGGAAATGCAGTCTATACTTGTTTTGTTCCAAAAGATTGGCATGCAGTAGTTCAAGAAATGGGAGATGAAGAATCAAGATTTGCTCCTATCGTATTACCAGTATTCTTAAGTAATCGAAAGAATGATAAATCAATTACCTTTGTCCCATATAGTTATCATAGTAATGCATCTCCTATGATGGGAGGTTTCTTCAATCAAGGAGGAGCAGGAATCCATTATTCAAAAGTAAATATTCCTTCCTTAATTAATACAAGATTATGGAGTGATATTGAAAAATTAACAGAAGAAAGATTCCAAGAATTATTACCTCCTAGTTATAAAGTGAAAAAGAAAAAAATAGACTATTTTGATGATTTATTAACAAGAAGTTGTAGTAGTTTTAAAGATCAATCCGATGTTATGTTAAAGCAAAATCTAATTCCTACCTATGCAGGATATGAATTAGAAATAGAACATAATGGAGAAAAACAGAAAGGTTTCTATGTAGTGGCAGCTCTAGCTCCCGAACAACAAGAGAAAAAAGAAGAAGAAAAACCTCAAGGATTTATGGGAATGTTAAAAAAAGGATTTGATACTTTAAAAACACAAATGACACCAAAATACTGGATGAGATGTTATGACTGTTTATTCTTGAATATAGAAGATAAAGAAATGGCTCATATGTTTATTGAAAATATTCAATTTACACCAAGATATATTACCTTAAGTCAAGAAAGATTAATGCAAATTCAACAAATGATTAACCAAACAAATCAAAATGTTCAAAACGCCCAAATGAGAATGGCTATGGATAGACAAGCATCTCAAAATAGAATGTGGAATACCATAAATCAAACGCAAAATGATATTTCAAATATCCAGCAATCAATGTATCAAAGTAATAGTGATACGATGGATAGAGTTCGTAATGGTTGGAGCGAAGCTATTAGAGAAGTAAATTCTTATGATACTCTTGGAGGAAATAGAGTAGAAGCAGATTTATCTTATGATCATGTTTATCAAAATAATGATACCTTTGTAGGAGTATCAGGAGGAACTCTAGATAATTCAGATTTCACAGAACTAGATAAACACGAATGGTAGTATAAAGAATACTACTATTTCTATACAAATATTGCTTAAAATAAGCTAGTATGCTATAATATGAACCAACTTTAGAGATAGTATGATAAGAGGGGATAGTATGAGTAATATGATATCTTGTAAAAATTTAACAAAGACATATGGTAATACCAACTTTTATGCGTTAAACCAAGTATCGATGGAAATAGAAGAAGGAGAATTACTAGTAATTGTTGGAGCTTCAGGAAGTGGAAAATCAACATTATTAAATTTATTAGGTGGAATTGATAAATGTACCAGTGGAAATATTTATTTTAAAAATCATGATATCACTACCTATAATGAGAAACAATTAACAAACTACCGTAAAAATAATATTGGTTTTATTTATCAATCTTTCAATTTAATAAAAGAATTAACCGTTCAAGAAAACATTACATTAATCGCAACCAAACATTCCAATGTAAATAATATATTAAAAAAAGTTGGATTAGAAGGAAAGAATAATTCCTATCCCCAAAATCTTTCAGGAGGAGAACAACAAAGAGTCTCCATCGCAAGAGCTCTTTCAAAAAATTTTGATATTCTCTTCTGTGATGAACCAATAGGTTCTCTTGATACAGAAATGAGTAAACAAATATTACTTTTACTCGAAGAATTATGTAGAAAAGATCATAAAACAGTGGTCATTGTAACCCATAACAAAGATATTAGTAAAATGGCAGATAGAGTATATACAATGAAGAATGGAAAAATTATCCATGAACAAATAAACAAAGAACCACTTTCAGTAAAAGAGATTGAGTGGTGACAACATGATAAAGCAGTTTAAAATAATTTGGAAAAAGTTTTTTAAAGTGCTTTTATCAAATATAATCATTATTTCTTTAGGAGTAGCTCTCTTGTTTGGATCAATGAATGGTCTTGCTTCTGTACACTTATCGCTGGACAAATTCTTAGAAGAAAATCATTATCCAGATATACGAATATTAACAGATGAAGAAGATAGGAGTCTATTAAATCGATTTAATAAAAAGAATTATGAAGAAATAGATTCTCGATTAAGCATTAGTACAATTCTAAAAAAAGAAAAACAAATTATATCGGTAAAAGCATCTACTTATGGAAATCAAAATGAAAATGATTTCTATGTATGGAAAGAAAAAAATAATTATACGAAATATTATGATATTTTAGTAGAAAAGAAATTTTCTGAAAACAATCATATTAATTTAGGAGATACGGTATCTTTAAAAATAGGAGATAAATATTATAAATTTTATGTATCAAAAATAATCTCTATTCCAGAAGCAATGGTAAATATACCAATCAATGGATTATGGGGAAGTATAAATGATTATGGAAATGTATATATTCATAAAAATGTATTAGAAACAGAAACAAAAAAAATAAAACAAAACTATTATAAAGAATTAAATCAAAAAGAAGAGGAATTATCAAAAGAAGAAAAAAGTAAATTAGAAGAATATAATTCTCAAAATGAAGTATTACAAAAAGCTCTACGAGAGTATAATAATCAAAGTTCTTATTATCAGAATATAATAGAAGAACTAAATCAAAAAAATAATGAATTACAAACAAATAAGAATCAATTACTAGAATTAAGTCAAGACTATTTAGATACAATGAATAAAATAGATGACTTTTCTTCTTTAATAGATACTTATATTAATAGCTATAATGATTTATCAGATAATGCCAAAAACTATATAGATAAGATAATTGAGGACAAGTACCCAGATTTATCAATAGAAGAAGTTGAGTTTGTATCAGATATTCTTTTCTATATGATAAAAGGAAAAGTTGATGAAGTATTTGATCCAAATACTGAAATCAATCAACAAATTACAGAAAAAATATTGATAATGGATACGATAAAAGTACTAATAGATTATCAATATGATTACTATCGTAGTGATGAAGTAAAAGCAGTAATAGAGCAATTAAAAAAGAAAGAAGTTGTTGAAGATCAATTAACTTATGGAATGCTTATCTTTAATTTGTCTCTACTATATAGTAAGTTAGGAGAAGTAACAGAAGATAATATTCTTACCTATTATGAAATAACTAATGCTATATTAGAAGAAATTCATAAAGTAGAAGAAAAATTACCATTTGATTCTTTCCAAGAACTATATGATACATTAGAAAATTTAAAAGAAATGTCACCATTCTTATATGGGATGGTAAAAGAAAAATATAAACCAATAATAGAAGAGATTCTAAAACAGAATCATAAAGTAAAAGAAGAATTATTGAATCAAGTAGAAAAAATCTATCAAAGTAATAAAGATATCTCAAATAAAGCAGAATTGATTAAAAACTTATTGATAGATTTCATAAAAAAAATATTTGATGATACCATAAAGGACTCTTTAAAAGACTACACAGAAGATATGAGTGGAACACCAATTGAAATCATTGATAGATTATTAAGTCAAATAGAAGATGGAACAAATCAAGCAAATAACGCAATAAATAAAATCAAGAAAGAATTAAATACAGCATATCAAACACTAGTAGAAAAAAGAATGCTTCTAGAAGATGCTCATGTTCTACTAATGGATTCCTTATCAAAAGCAAAAGCAGAACTCTCATCAAAAAGAAAAGAAATCAATGAATATAAAGGATATGAAAGTAAGATTAATGAACTCTTGTTTCAAGTAAAAGATTCTGTAGATAAAGAAAATCAATTAGAAAGTATCAAAGAAAAAGAATTAAAAGATATTAAAATATTAGATTCTTATACCTATGAGAATTCTCCTGTACAAGCATCTGTCAATTACAACGTAGTTGGATTAGAAAGAGTAGCAAACATTACTCCAACAATTATTTATATCATTATTCTAATCGTATTATTCTTGTTTATCTCATTAATGATTAAACAAAGTAAACAAGAAATAGCAATATTCCGATTACTGGGAAAAACAAATAATGAAATACGTTTGGTATACTGTATCAATAATTTTATAGTTTCAGTAATAGGAATACTCTTAGGATTTGGTTTAGGAAGTTTTTTAATAAGAATAATTACAAACTATTATAGAAATCTTCTTCGAATTCCAAAAGCAGTATATAGTATAGATTATCGATCTATTATACTATGCTTTGTAGCTACAATTATAATTGTAGAAATAGCAACCCTATTAGCGACATTAGAATTAGATAAAATTACTCCAATAGAAGTATTAACAAAAGAAGAATATCAAAAGAAGCAAACAGCAAAGTTTACTAATATCATTACAAAATTCTTAAAACCATTCCCAAAATTTAGTTTCTTAGTTTATACTAGAAATAAACGAAATTTCATTTTAGGAATAATTTGTATAACCGCAACATTTTCAATGATATTTACTTCTCTTGCTTATGCCGCAAGTAAAGATAAAATATTTGAAGAGTATTTTGATGAAAGAATCAACTATGATGCTCAAATATTTAAAATGGGTACTATTAGTGATGATGAAGTAGAGGAAATTAAAAACTTAAATTATGTAGAAGATGCAAAAATATTAAGATTTATTAATACAACTATTACAAAAAATGGAAAAAAAATAAATATCACAATCAATGCTTTTGATGATAATAATGATTACATTAGAATTATGGATCAAAAGAAAAATCAATTAACAATTCCAAAACATGGTATTATTATGGAACAACATATTGCCGAAGAATTAGGAATAAAGAAAGATGATGTGATAACAATTCAAAATAAATCATTTAAAGTAATAGATATCTGTTTTCAAAGTTTAGGTAGAACCAACTATATTTCTTTAGAAGACGCTAAAGAATTAGAAAGTAATATCGATTCTATTATAATAAAAATGAATAATAAGAATCAAAAGCAACTAGTAGAAAAAGTCTCTAAAGATAATAATTATCTTTATACAGTAGACTATGATAGTTTAAGAAAATATAATAAAAAAGAATTTGATAGTTATAATATTATATCTATCATAATCATTATATTTGCTATTGCAATTGGAATTATTATTGTATTAAATATCAATGAATATAATCTAATTGAACAAAAAAGAACCTTAGCAGTATTTAGAAGTTTAGGTTTTCATACAAGTGAAATATCAAGGAATTTAGCAATTCAATCAATTATTCCATGGATTTTATCTCTCATATTAGGATTACCAATTGGAATAGTACTTTCAAAAATAGTATTAAAAGCAGCAAGTAGTCAAAGAAGAGAATACATTTATGCAAGTGGTATGAAAGAAATAATCTTAACATTTATTATAGTGGGATTATATATGGGAATAGGACATTTATTAAGTATGAGAAAACTAAAACAAATAAATATAACAGAGGAAATAAAAGAGAGGGACTAAAATGACAACAGCACAATTTTATCAGAATGGTTTTTTTGGATATTCCCAAGAACAAGATTTTTTTATAGGATCTATTTGGCATATAATTCCAATTGTTTTGATGATAATAGCTATTTTATTAATTTATAAATATCGAAAACAAATAAGAGAGTTTAAATATGAATCAACAATAAGATATGTATTAGCATTTGTAATGATGATAGTAGAAATGTCATATTTTTGGAGATTATTATATGTAGGTTCTCAAGGAAAATATCCAGATATGATGAGTTATCTTCCAATACAAATGTGTCAATGGGGATTAATAACAATGATTTTTACAATAACAAGTAAAAATAAAAAACTATTTTCAATTAATTATTATATTACTTTATTATTCGCAACAATTGCATTAATATATCCAATAGTAATATTATATACAGGACCAACTTATTATCGATATTATCAATTCTGGTTAGAACATATTTTACCAATAGTCTGTGTATTCTATTTAATGTTTGTTCATGGAATGAAACCAGATTATAAGGGAATCTTTAGAACGTTATATGTAATTGTACCATTAGTAATTCTATCCGTAATCGCAAACAGTAAGATTCCTATGGCTAATTATTTATATTTAACAATGAAAGTACCATTCATACCTGATAATCAATGGATTAAAATACCAATACTAATCCTTATAACAGCAATATTATTCCATCTAATGTATTTTATCTTTTATAAAATTGATAATAGAAAAAAACTATAAAAGTAGCAAGCAAATCTACTTTTATAATTGACTTTTTCCTTCTAATTAAATATAATAATCACTCAAATTGGGGGATATTATGTTAAAAGAAGAAAGACGAGAATATTTATTTAATAAAAATCAAAAATTAATCAAAAAACTAAATGAATTAGTTGGTTCAGAAAGTAATAAATTATTATCACAAAGAAAACTAGCAGAAATTTTAAATTGTTCCAATTCTTCTGTAGCAAGATGGCTTAGAGGAGAAACTCCTTTAAGTAGAGAATATGCATTAAAGATCTGTGATATCTTAAATCTAGACAAAATAGAATACTTAGGTTATGAAGAAAACAATAATTATTCTAAACTAAATGAAGAAAATAAACAAAAAGTACAAGAATATATAAACTATTTATTATATCTACAAGAAACAGTAAAAGAAGAACCAAGTAAAAAATTAGTTAAAAGTAGCACTAACAATCGTTAGTGCTATTATTTTACCAAGTTAATTCACTTAATTCATAACCAGTAGCATTTTTAACATCTGCATAATAACTTTTAACTTTATCCGACCATTGATTTTCAATTGACTTAAAATAAGAAGACATCAAATCATGAGATACAGTATTACCATTACTATCAGTGCAATCTGCAGGTTCCATATTAGTATTATAGAAACATCTCTCCGCTGACAATACAATATAAGGAGAACTTTCAATCATAATAGTACCATTGTAGCACCCTCTTAATCCATTATTAAATGGTTCAAGTCCATACTTATAACATAATGATTTTGCTTGTTCTTGTTTATTAATTAAATCTTGATAAGTTAACCAAACACCATCATCCATCTGTTTTTCTCCTGTTATTTCAACCTTAAATTCTTCACTAGAAGAATTATTAGAAGAATCAGTTACCATTACTTCAACAATATATTGAAATTTAGCAAATTTCTTTTTATAGTCAATATCATAAGTTAATTTAGGATTTTGATCGATATTATCTTTATAAGCAACATTACCATTAATAGTGTTTTCTAATTCTGTTCTATTATTGACACTAATCTTCTCCTCTTTAACCGTAATCTCTGGTGGTAAATAATCTATTTCTTGATTGATTTCAACATAAGGAGATTCTTTCTCAGAAGCAATATATCCTTCAAGATGATTTCCAGTCTTAATTTTAAACCAAACATACTTATTATCTGTTTCATATTTAATAACATCAAGAATAGTACCCTTTTTCACAATACCAACTTTATTAGAATTTACTTTAGCTTTCTGTCTAATATTGACTTTTTCAATAATCACTTTAACTTGTAAAACATCAGAATTCTCTTTATTAGAAGTTCCTATTGGAAAACCATCTTTATCCTTCTTAGTTTGATTTCTAATACTTAAATTACATCCAGATAAACAAATTATAAAAATAATTAAAATTAAAAATATTTTATTTTTCATAAGTCACCACTTCTATTATTATATCACATAATACATAGTAATCATTAAATCTGTGATATAATGATATTGGTGATAAAATGACAAAAGAAGAATATTATGAATGGTTAGATCAAACGAAAAAAAGTAAAAGTTATTTTTCAGATAAAACTTCTCCTTTTAGTGATTATTTAGAAAATCCTGAAGGAAAATTTGTAATAGCAATAACGAAATCCCAATATGTATTTTATGCAAATATGGGAGGAGATCATGCTTTTATGGCAGTAGATATCATTAAAGCAATTCGCCCAGATTTAAAAATAGATGGATGGGGCAATTCATTTAATCGTGAAGAAGACTTTAGAGCACATAATATACTAATATTTGGATATCCTCGTTATTCATTAGTTGAATTACCGGATAGGGAAAAGTTAAGTATTGAACAATATAAAGAATTAGAACAAATAATTCTTAATATAAAAGAATATAATGAAAAAAATCCCTATCATATTTGGGAATTGTTTATTGATGCACCAGAAGAGACAAATATAGAAAGTGGTAACTATGAAACTAAAATAGATGAATTATTGATGTTATTAGAAAACTATGTAACAGATGATTATAAAACTCCTGAAGAAATAATAATTGGTAAACCAATTTCTAAAAATAATTATATACAAAATAATAAGAATCCAATTAAATAGGATCCTTCCACTTTGTCAACAAACTGAATATAATAAAAGAACCGACGAGCCCCCACAGCAATAAACAAACTCCCGCAATGGTTTTGGAGAGTTGACCTCGATCAAGTTAGTCCCTTCTCTAGTAGTCAGTTTGTTATAATAACGTCCTCTTCTATAAGTTG
>CADBSF010000067.1 GCA_902797265.1 uncultured Erysipelotrichaceae bacterium | reverse complement strand
ATTTCTTCTGCTATGTTTTCTTATGCTTATGGATATGAGGATGAAAAATACTTAGATATTATAAAAGATTATGATTCTGTTATGAAACTTCATGATCAATTCTTTGTTACTTATCATGATCAAAATGATGAAACAATTAAGAAATTGTACTGTGAGATTCGTGAATTTATGAGTACAGTTCCTTATTTTAATGAAAGAAGTTTAGCAAGTCCTATTATTTATGCTTCTCAACTGATTTATAGATATAATCCATCTGCGTTAATGAAAGAAGAATTAATGGAATTAGATAAACAAGCTGTTTTTCCTATTGCAAAGGGAAAAATAAAATTATTAAGGCAAGATAATCATCTATAGATGAATCTTTTGTTCTTGACAGAGAAAAAATCGTACGATATATTTCAATTAGAGGGGGAATGCCAATATGAAAAAAATGACAACAAGAGAGATAGAAGAAAAATATAAAGATCAAATTGTTACTATACGAGATTTAGTAGGAGATCAGAAACCATCTAAATTGTTTTATACTTTAATTGATAAACTTGGATATTTATTAGATGAAGATCCAAAGAAGGTATTAAGTAAAGAAGGAGTAGAAAGACGAAAGGCTTTTAATAAAGTAATTAAAACTTTTGGAGATAGTTTTTTATCATCATCTTTAAAGATAGAAGATCGAGAATATCTTCGAAATAAAGCTAGCAATCGAATGGATTTTGGTCCTCAAATAGGAGAGGAACCTGTTATTTGGGCACCAAATCATGGTTTTAGAGATGATACCCTAGCAACCGTCTTAGCGATTCCTAGAAATGCTTATATCTTGTTTGGAAGTTTACCACAATATTATAATACGATGGATGGAGTAACTGCTTGGGCAAATGGTTCTATTATGGTAAATCGTAATGTTCCTAGTAGTAAAAAAGCATCGATTAAAAAATGTGAATATGCTGTTGATTTAGGAGCCGATTTAATTATATTTCCAGAGGGAGTATTGAATAAATCTCCTAATCAATTAGCTTTACAGCTATGGCCAGGAGCTTATCGTATTGCGAAAGAAAAGAATATTAAAATTGTACCTGTTATTCATTATAAGAGAGATTTACATTCTTTAGATAAAAATGATGTTATTCATACAGTAATTGATGATCCAATTGATGTATCAAAGATGACTGAGAAAGAAGCTCTAACAAAACTTAGAGATACTTATGCTACTTGGTTATATCTAATGATGGAAAAATATGGAAATAGTACTCATGAAGAAGAAGTTAAAAATTATTCTTCCTCTATTGATGCTTGGGATTCTCTTCTAACAAGAAGAATTCAAACAGTAGATCGTTATCATTTTGATTTAGAAACAAGAGTACAATACTATGATAAAAAGCAAGATGAATTAATAAAAGTATGGGAAGATATTGCTTCTATACAAAATATTACACCTAGTAATGCTAGAATGGTAGAAGACGCTAAAAATAAAGTAAAAGAGTTAAAAAGATGTGATTTTCAAAGGAGATTTTAAAATCTTCTTTTTTCTTTTTAAAATTTGTTATATAATAAAATGAGAATAGAGGGTGTTACAATGGAAGGCTTATTATTACCAGTATGTTCGGTATTCTTTTCTTTTTTGTTATGTTTTGTTTATTTCTTTAAGAAAAGAGTTAATTTATTAGAAAATAAAATGTATTCTGCTATGCTTGTATGTATCTTAATTGATAGTATTATTGTAAGTGTATTACAATGTCTTACTCTAGGAGATATGTCTTCTTCCATTGTGGAGATTATTATTTCTATTTTAAATAAGATAGATTTTGTTTTATTGATTATTTATATCAGTAGTTTATTTATGTATATATCTACTATTACAATAGAACGTTTTCGAGATAATTTTAATAAAGCTTTTCTAATCATTAGTGGTGTTGATCTTATTTTTATTCTATTTATTCTAATAGGGAGTGTAGACATTATTTCTTCTGAGGGACATTATAGTGTAAGTGGAAGTTCTCCTCAATTATTAGGTGTTTTTTGTGCTATCTATATTGTTGCTTCTTTATTAGTTGTTCTAGTTAATATCAAGAAAGTAGATAAAAGACATATACCTATTGCTTGTATGATATTAATGATTGCTTTTTTAATTATTGTTACTCATTATAATCCTTATTTAATCGTAATTTCTATTTCTTTAACTTTCTTAAATTTCATTATGTATTTTACAATTGAAAATCCAGATATTAAGATGTTTCAACAATTAGAGGTAGCGAAAGATCAAGCAGAAAAAGCAAATCAAGCAAAAACAGATTTCTTATCGAGTATGTCTCATGAAATCAGAACTCCTTTAAATGCCATTGTTGGATTTAGTGATTGTATTATGGAAAGTAACAGTATGGAAGAAGCAAGAGAGAATGCTAAGGATATAGTGAATGCTAGTCAGACTCTATTAGAAATTGTAAATGGAATATTAGATATTTCTAAGATAGAAGCAGGTAAAGTGGAAATTACAAATTCCCCTTATTGTGCAAAAGAAATATTCTTAGAATTAGCTAAATTAATTAGTCCAAAGATGAAAGAAAAAGGACTAGAATTTACTTATCAAATTGCGGATGATTTACCAGCTTATTTAAATGGAGATCATGCAAATATTAAAAAGATTGTTACGAATCTATTAAGTAATGCTTGTAAATATACTCAACAAGGATATGTTCATTATGAAGTAAATTGTGTGAATAGTGAAGATTTTACAAAATTAATTATTACGGTAGAAGATACCGGTAGAGGAATAAAGAAAAATAGTATCGAAAAATTATTTACAAAGTTTCAACGATTAGATGAAGATCGAAATACTACGATTGAAGGAACAGGATTAGGCCTTGCAATTACGAAGCAATTAGTAGAATTAATGGGAGGAAAAATAATTGTTCATACGGTATATGGAGAAGGTTCAAAATTTACAATTGTATTAAATCAAAAAATTGAGAAAAATGTTCCTCAACAAGAAAAGAAATTTAGAAATACATTAGATTTAGAAGATATCAAAATATTATTAGTTGATGATACTCCATTAAATTTAAAAGTAACAAAAAAATTATTTGAAAAATATCATGCTAATTTCATTACGACTTGTAATAGTGGATTTGAATGTTTAGAACGTATTAAAAATCATGAAGATTATGATGTTATTTTATTAGATGATATGATGCCTAAAATGACAGGTGTAGAAACTTTACAAAAATTAAAAGAGATTCCTGGATTTCATATACCAGTAGTTGCTTTAACAGCGAATGCGATTAGTGGAATGAGAGAAAAATATATAAAAGATGGGTTTGATGATTATCTTGCTAAACCAATTGAAAAAGATAAATTAGTATTAGTATTAAATCAAATCTTAGGAAGAAGTATTACTGAAGAATATGATTCTTTCCATTTCTCAGAACCAGTTATTCAAAATATTAAAATGACTAATTCAGATGAAATAGAAATATTAGAAGAGGAAGAAGAAAAAAATGATACGTATGATTCTAAATACTTAGAATCAAAAGGAGTAGATGTATCTCATGCATTAGAGTTACTTGGAGATATGGAAATGTATAATATGACAATTCATGATTTTTATCAGGATGTATCAAAAAAATGGAATGAGATTGTTCAATATAAAAATGAAAATAATATGAAAGATTATTCTATTCTTGTTCATTCTTTAAAAAGTGATTGTAAATACTTAGGATTTATGACTTTAGCAGATATTTCTTATCAACATGAATTAAAAAGTAAAGAAAATGATTCTACTTATGTAGTGGAACATTTTCATGAATTAGAAGAAGAATATAAAAGAGTTTATGAAATAGTAAAAGAATTTGTTCTTCATAATCATTCTTAAAATGATAAAAACTTTTCTTAGTAAGATTTATAATAGAGGATATTAAGTGTACTTTTTATACTTTTTTTCTTCTTCTTTATTGTATTATGCTTCTTTCTTTGCTATAATCTAGATAATGGAAGAATAGAGGTAATGGTATGAATTTACGAGAGAGAAATAAAAGAAATCAGTTTATTATACTAGGATTATTTTTAATAGT
>CADBSF010000066.1 GCA_902797265.1 uncultured Erysipelotrichaceae bacterium | reverse complement strand
ATTCCTTTCTATTTTTTATTTTTTTCTAAACTTTAGGGTGGTTCACCAATACGAAATATGATTATTGTATGTCGTATAAGTGTACTAATTCCTTTTTCCAATGTCAACATCTCTCTACTATATTCATTCTAACAAAAAAGAAGATTTTAGTAAATCCTCTTTTCGTTATTTTAATAAATAGTTTTCTCTTCTTTTTCTTGATGTTCTACTATAGATCAATAAAATGATTTATTCATCTTTCTTATTAGAGTCATTTATATTTTGATTAATAATACCAGCTAGTGTATTTCCCATATTCATACCCATGATTGTTGTTCCATTATTATTTTGATTATTTGCCATATCTTTGATAGCTTCTGCTGTATTAATCTTGGTATAAATATCTGCATGTTCGTTATCAATACTAGTTGCTTTCATCTTAATTCCTGTTCTTTCATACATTGCTTTCTTTATTTCTTCAGGTACTGTAATTTCACCAATAACTACTCTTGTTACACCAATACCTAAAGAATCCGTTTCTTTATTAATTTCTGCGAGAATCTGTTCTGTTGCTTCTCCCATTTTTCCAGAAATAGAATCAAAAGAAACATCAAAAGTACTCATTTTTTCCATTAACTCTTTACTAATATAATTATCAATTTGTGTTTTCAAATTAGAAAAATAATACTCATCAGCATTACTATTTACATTAGTAAGTAAATTTACTGGATTCGTAACTTTTACTCCATAAGAACCAGATAAACTAATATCCATTGGTCCCCACATAGGATCTTTATATAATATATTCGTATTTGTCTTAAAACTAATATTTGTTATTTCTGATAAAGAAATAAAATATACAGCTTGTGTAGTAATTGTCTTTCCTTGATAAGCAAGTCTTTTTACTCCTTCGATTACTACTTTTCCAATTCCTTCAAATACGTTAGTTTGAAATAATGTTGGAGCAGAGGTATCCATAAAATACATTCCTGGTTCCGTAATAATATCTTTAATTGCTCCATTATCTGTATATACAGCACATTGTCCTGGTTCTACAAATAATCTTGATTCATTCGTTATAATTCCGTTAGGAGTACTTACTTTCTTAATCAATAAATTCTTATCCTTATTTTCATAACGAATGACCTCTCGAAATGAATCTTGAACTTGTCCTAATGCGACAGCTTCAATTGCTTTAATAAATCCCATAATTTTTACACTCCTTTATCTAAATATTCTATTAATCTATTATAGGTATCCATTTTTAAACCTTTTGCACCACTACTGATACTAGAAGGAATTCCTGGCATGTCAACAACCTTAACATCACTAACTCCTCCAGAACCTCCTACTCTAAATCCATAATTCTTCCAAGCTAATTCTTGAATATCTTTATCCTCAAATGCATCCATAAATTTATTTCCATTTTCTGTAAATGTCGCAATACAATGAGAATTTGTTACTGTTGGTTCTGAATATAAAATTCTTAAATGATCTTTTACATTTTCATAGCCATTTTTATCTCGATTTCTAAATTCCATTAAACTCTTTTCGTAGTCAACAATTAACGGATATGTTCCTTGTCCAATTTTCATAAACTTCTCAAATAAATCTGCTGGAGTAACTCCCATATATCCAGACTTATCATATAATCTCTTTAATTTTGGTAATGCTTCTTCAATAGCGGCACTATCTTCACTACCATTGGTTAAAATGGTAAGAAGTAATCCATAATAAGTAGCTCCAGGAGAACTAGATACTGGATCAACACTAGCAATATTCATCTTACCAAATAAATCAAGTCCAATATCTTTCCATGACTTATCTTCTAAGATATAATCAATTAATTTCATTGGATCGGTAATATAATAAACATCCCCACGTAAAGTAACAATTCCTTCCTTTACTAGAGCATCTACAACAGTATCCCAACTATAAAATACAATTGGAGTATTCAAAGTAAGAGATCCTTTTAATACACGGTATCTATCTGCTTCGTCTTCTTTTGGTTCTCCTCGATAGTAGTTTAAATATCTCTCATCGCTTGTAAATAATAAATCATACTTACTACAATTATTATTATTAACAGACAAACTAGATTCTGGTAATGAAGTATTACCATAATGAACACTTTCCCTTACTAAAGGTTTTTTTACCGTACTAGAATTTCCCCAACTATCTCCAATAAACTTGATATGATATTTTTCTTTTAAAATACGATTAAATTCTTCATCTGCTAGAAAATCTTCTTTTCCTCCTCCAACAGCACCATAAATTACTGTTAAATTCTTTCCATTTTTAGTATCAACAAATCCTTTTACTAGAATAATTAATACAATAACAACAAGTAGAATTGCTGCTCCTATTATTTTTTCTTTTTTTCCTTCTTTAAGCATAAAATCACTTCCTTAAGATACTTTATTATTTACTTTTTCATTGGAACGTTTAAACATTTCGATACTAGCATTAATATCCATCATTTTTGTATAGTTCATATTTTCTTGTAATTTAACAAATTCATTTTCAATATAGTCTAACGTTTGATTGATTTCTTCCATAAACTTTTCTTCTTCTTTAGTCTTATTATTTTTTTCATGTAAATAAACATAATAATCTAATATTTTAATTGTTTGAGGAAGATAATAATCAAATCCTTCATATACTTGAGTAACTTTATTAGGTTTTTGTTCTAACATCAAAACAATTTTTTCCGCAACAGACGAAATATCTTTGATATTTTTATCTATTACATCATTAGAAATAATATTCGCATAATTATCAATTTTACTAATTAAATAACAATAATGCATTAATATATTTTTATCATACTTTCTAATATCTTTTTCTTTAAAGAAGAAGATTCCTCCGATATAAACAAGTATCGTAATAGGAATAGATAATAATATACCAAAATCAAAGATAAGATACAAAAGAACAAATGTAATAATAGAAAGTACTAAAGAATAGAGATATCTCTTCTTCATTAATTGTACCCCCTAACTTCTTTAAAAGCTTCTAGTAAGTCTTTTCTACCATCAAACACTTTAGCATTACTCATTGCAGCAATCGGTTCTAATTCTTTTTTAGAAGCAGAACCAAACATGATACTATAGATTGGAATCGTAGATTGATAATTATTATACGTACTATATAAGTAACGATATCTATCAGAATCTGTACTGATTCCATCTGTCATTAAAATAAGAGTCTTATTATACTTTTCATCATCACTTTCTAACAGTTTAATTCCCTCTTCCGCACAAGTATATAAAGCAGTTTGTCCTTGTACAGTTCGAATATGAATAGCTTCTAATAATCTTTCTGTTTCCTTACCATTCGTTGTAGTAATAGGATTACCAACATCAGTTGAGAATAATAATAAGGTAACTTTATCATTTTTAGAAAATTGTAATTTATCAGCACTAGCTTTTCCATAATCTAAAATATATTCCATTGCATTCTCTAATTGATTAACTCCCTCTCCACTCATACTACCTGAAAAATCAAGACAAAATACCGTGTGACCAGGTTTTCTTAATTCATCAATAAATACGTTAATTGCTTTCGTAATTACTTTTTTAGAAGGAAATTTAGTTCCCGTTAAATATTTCGTAGTATCAATTCCCCAACTTTTGTTAAAAACATCATCACTTTCTTCAGAAATTCCTCCATACCAAGTTCTTCTACCTAATGATTTTAATTCCTCTTGTCCATCTTTACTTCTTAAATATTTTTGTAAAGATAAATATTTTTCTTTTTTTCTAGTATCATTATAATGATCGATAAAAGCTAAAGTAGAATCATTAATAGGAACTCCATCTACTGGATAAATGAAATATAATTCCTCTTTTCCAGTTTCTTGTAATAGTTTATTGATATGAATTAAAGAAGATTCAGAAGCAATGACTGCTTCATAAGTATCTCCATTAACAAACATTGTCTCTAAAAAATCTTGATCTCCTGATACTCTTTCTACTCCTTCAAATAGAGTTCTTAATTTTTCAATTAATATCGGATCATCTAGCATTTCTTCTGTTAACACTTCAGGACTCCCTGCCAAAGCATTTAAAAAACCTAAATAGCTACTAGCACCATCATTAGTTGCGGTAACAGAACTCATAACATATTTTATTTTTTTCTCTTGAATTAAATTCAATATATCTTGATTTGAGATATCTTTTCCAATTAAATCTAATTCTTTTGCTTTACTATATTTTAATCCCATTACAACAGGACTAATACTAATACTTTTAGATTCACTTGTTATATGAGAATCATTAACCATATATAACCATAGAGAATTAGAAATCCAAACAGCATCATACTGACTAGAATTATTATTTAATTCTTCTATCATCTCTAAATCTCCCATATAAGTAAAAGAAACAGAGAATCCATTTTTCTTAGCATAATTTTTAATTTCATCTTCCAAATCTTTATTATCATTAGAAGACAATACTTTTAAAGAAATAGGATTAATTACAGAAACAGCCTTTTGGAATCCATAAACAATTCCCATTAATAATACAATACTAAATAATACAAAAATAACTCCTACTATTTTATAATTATTTTTCATTGTAACATCTCCTATCTTAATTTACATCCACAATTCATACAATAATTAGCATTAGATACGCCTTTTCCACATACCGGACAATAATGTATATCACTTGGTGGAGTATTTTGATGATTCATCGTTAATGTGTCTTTATGATTGGAAACATGACTTTCTTTTTTTGATATTTTATTAACAGTAAGAAAGCATACAACAACCATAATAATATCAAATAGTAAGAATACAATAATTCCTAAAAAACTCTCTATTTCAGCAGAATATAAAATCAAAGCATCATACAATGTATGAACAATTGATGGACATAAAATACTTAATATTAAATAATAATTAGTAGTTGCCTTTTTTTTATGGGAAGAACTTAACTTTGCTTGAGCAAGAAAATACCCCATAACAACAGCATAACAAGCATGTCCAGGTATTGATAATAATCCTCTCATAACGGCATTCATGAATCCATTCGAAAGGACATATAGAATATTCTCAATACAAGCAAATCCTAAAGATACAAATACCGAATAGACAATAATATCGTAGACTTCATCAAATTCTTTATTTCGATAACCAATATTCTTTGTAATAATCCATTTAAATCCTTCTTCTACTAAACTGACCGTGAAAAAAGTATAAATAAAAATAACAAGAAAACTTTGCGAACCTTCAATCGAAAACATATAATCTAAAACAAGTTCTATGATAACAACGGGAATAGCACTAAAAAAACCTAAAAAGAACAGTTTCATAAGTAATGAAACAGGTTCTTTATTTCTATCCTTCTTATAAATATAGTAACATAACAATATGACAGGAAGAACAGCACAAAACAATAGAAATCGAAAATCCACACTAACACATCCTTTATTCAATTTATTTAATCAATTGTTGTCTTATCTCATCAAAATACTCTATTTGAACCTTATCTTGAGTAATAAACTTTCTCATACGATTCCAATAAGTAACATCTTCAAATAAATCAAAATAATAATTACTTTTTTTAAAATTATCATATATCTCTTTTTGTTTTTCCATATCAGGAAATAATTGTTGAATTCCATGAATAAACATGAAAGAAAAAACTTTCATTCAATCTTTTTTAGAAACCTCTTTATCAATAAAAATCTCTATATCTCTTAACTTTCCAATTGAAATCCGTCCTACTCTAGTATCATTTGTTAAATACTCAACAACAATATCAGAATAATTATCAGAAGAAATAAGAATACAATGCATATCAATATTCATAATTCATCCCCCTAAGTATATTATAAATCATTTTATATAAAAGTTCTAGAAAAAGTACTATCAATTGATACAGTTTACTTTTTTATCATCATTTCAATATAATAAATATTTTTCTAAAAAAAAACTCTAGTATTTAGAGTTTCTTATGAATATCCTTTTCTAATTTATTTTCAACAGTTTGATTAAAACTATTAATAATAAACTGACAAACATGTTTCTCATCTTCTTGGATACTTTCTTTATCTTTATCAGTTATTTCACTAAAATACTTATTTAACTTTTTATGAATAGAAATAGAATCAAGAGGATATCCTTCATGAATCTCTTTTGAAGGAGTATCTACTAAATAGAAATCTTCTTTACTCCAAGTATAAGTTTTAATAGAATCCTTTAAAACATAAGCTATTCCATATATCCATCTAGCAGTAATCTTTCCCTTTTTTCCATACTTCTTTACCAAAGAAATATAATGAGAAATCATTTCTTGATCATTTAATCTTTTTCCTTGAACTCTTCTTACAAACAATCCTGGTTGTAAAGATTCAGGAACTCCTTCCAAATATAAGCTATCATCCATTGCAATAACAGGAAACTCTACTTTTTCTGAATAAGCTTTTGCCTTAAGAATTGCATTTTCTATAGCATTCAATCCATTTTCTTCAACATCAATAAATATATCAATATCTTTTAAAGAAATCATTTCCATTCCTTCTTCTAATAAATCTTTTTGAAAACGATTTATTTTACTTTGATTCGTGGTTGCGAACAATATCTTCCTCATTTTCCCTCAAAAGTCTCCTTTCTATTTCTTGACATCCATTTACATGAATATTCAAATCATTTGAAATCTCTTTCATAGATTTTTTTCCCAATACATAAAGACTAATTTGATTAAAAACTGATTGACTATTCTCTTGATATTTATCAATTAATTGTAAACAAAAATCAAAAGAATAAAAATATTTTTGATGTTCTTTTTTTTGAATAGAAGCATATAGTTTTTTGATATAATCATTACTTTCTAATTGATCATATTTTAAATAACTTATACTAAATTCTTTTAGTAACCATTTCATCATACTTAAATAGTTTTGATATCCATCTTCTGGATTATTATAAGTACAAGCAAGATATTCTAAAAACATAGGAAATACTTCTCCATATTCAAAAGCTTCCTCCATCGTTGGATTCATTAAAGTAGGTAAATGTCCTAGTTCATGACAATAAGAGAAAAAATCTACTTCTTTCATCTTTCCATCAGGAAGAATAATTCCATGAATATTCAAATCTCCTTCTAAATAAGAAAAGCCATGTTCTAAATGAGGATCATGGTAGATGGAAACATGGGGAAGATTCTCATAATAGAATTGTTTTATAGAATCAGGAAAAGAATCAATCATATGAAAAAAAGACAGTTCAAAATCATCTAAAAAATCTTCTCCTAGATAATTTTTTTTCTCACAATTACATAAAGATAAGAAAAAATCAGTATTTAAATCTTCTAACGTAAAGACAGTATGATCTTTCTTCATTTGTTCATAAAAATCATTTATTTCTAATAACATATCATTCATAATTATCCCTCAACAAGTATTTATTATAACAAAAGATGTAGGTAAGAACAATTCCTACATCTTATTTATTGTAAATCTTCCATGATTTCTTTGGCTGCTTTTTTGCCAGCTTCCATTGCTAAAATGACAGTTGCCGCTCCGGTTACAGCATCTCCTCCAGCATAAACATGATTACTACTCGTTCTAGTACCATCTACAACAATCAAGCCTCTATCTGTTAATTGAACATCAGACTCCTTTAAAGCTTGATGATTAGGACTAGTACCTAATGCCATAACAATCATTTCACAAGGAACAGGATGAAGAGAATTTTCTTTTTCATGAACACTACGTCTACCATCTTCTCCTTCTTCACCAAGTTCCATGTCTACAACTTCCATTCCGATCACATTATTATTTTCATCTGTTAAAATTCTTACAGGATTAGTTAAAACATCAAAGACAATTCCTTCTTCCTTGGCATGCATCACTTCCATTTTTCTAGCAGGTAATTCCTCCTCACTTCTTCGATACATCAAATGAGCATCAATTCCTAATCTTTTTAAACTACGAACAGCATCCATCGCAACATTTCCTCCACCGATAACATAAGCTGTTTTACACTTTTTAATAGGAGTATTTGCCTCTTCCATATAAGCACCCATTAGATTAATACGAGTTAAGATTTCATTAGCAGAAAATACTTGATTAGCATCTTCTCCTTCAATTCCCATAAATTTAGGAAGTCCTGCCCCACTACCAATGTAGACTGCATCATACTCATCTTGTAATTCCTTTAACGTAATCGTATTTCCAATTAAAACATCCGTCTGAATGACAACTCCTAATTTTTCTAAATTTTCTACTTCTCTTTGAACAATTCTCTTAGGAAGACGAAATTCTGGAATTCCATAAGTAAGAACTCCGCCAGCTTTATGAAGAACTTCGTAAATAACAACTTCATATCCACTTCTAGCAAGTTCTCCTGCACAAGTAAGTCCACTAGGTCCACTTCCAACAATAGCAACTTTTTTCCCATTAGGAGACTTCCTATTCGTACTAGAAAAATCATGAGCTAACGCATAATCTGCCACATATCTTTCTAAAGCACCTATCGCAATAGCATCACCTTTTAATCCTTTCACACAAAATGATTCACATTGTTTTTCTTGAGGACAAACTCTTCCACAAACAGCTGGTAAGGAAGATGATTCTAAAATAATATCATAAGCATCCTGCATCCTATTTTCTTTAATTGCTTTAATAAAATGTGGAATTTGAATTCCTACTGGACAGCCTTTTACACATCTAGGATTCACACATTGTAGACAGCGACTTGCTTCTGTTAAAGCTTCTTCCTCTTGATAGCCTTCTTCTACTTCTAAAAAATTAGTAACTCTAATTTGACTATCTTGTACTTTTCCTTCAACACGTTTATCATTCATAAGAAACACCTCTCTTAGCTAGTTTTTCTTTCATTTCTTCCATTTTTACTGCTTCTTCGTTTTTATAAACATTCATTCTTTTTAATGCTAAATCAAAATTTACTTTGGATCCATCAAATTCCGGTCCATGAATGCAAGCAAACTTTGGTTTTCCATCTACTTCACATCGGCAAGCTCCACACATACCACTACCATCAACCATTAATGGATTCATGCTAACAATAGAAGCGATTCCATATTTCTTACAAACTTCACAAACATTCTTCATCATAATAACAGGTCCAATCGTAACACATAAATCATAATTTTCCCGTTTCTCTTCTAAAATATCAGTAACAAATCCTTTTGTTCCAAAACTACCATCATCTGTTGCATAAAAAACTTTACGAGCTTCTTTTTCTAACTTATCTCTTATCAAATAAAGACTTGCACTTCTAGCACCATAGATAACATCTACTTCAATTCCACAACTCTTTAAATATTTAACTTGAGGATAGACAGGTGCAACTCCAACTCCACCTGCAACATATACAATTCTTTTATCACGATAATTATCAGGATTCTTACAAATTTCATTAGCATTTCCTAAAGGTCCCACAATACCATATAAAGAATCTTTTACTGTAGTAAGTTCTAACGTTGAAGCTCCTACAACTTGATATATCAAAGTTATACTTCCTTCTTCTCTATCATAATCATATATGGTAAGAGGAATTCTCTCACTATCTGAATATGCCATAATAATGACAAATTGTCCAGGTAAAGCTTTTTTTACACATAAAGGAGCTTTTACTTTCATTTCATATGAATTTTCATTAATCTTTTTATTATAAAATACTTGATACATAATTCCTCCATTATTTCTTTTTCAGTTTTCCTATTAAAATTTTAACGCCTTGAAAAGCAATTAAATAAATACTAGCATCAATATTGAATAATGCATAACAAACACCTAAGATGATATCAAAAATATGAAAAGTAAGACATAATGCTATTCCTGCTGCTACTCCCAAATACTTAGCATAAGGAAGTTTTCTCATATATCCAATCAGAGTTCCAACTAATAATCCAATTTGTATGATTAATAGTAAGAAATCAGTAAAATTACTAAGAGAATATACTTTCATTCCTATTAAAACAGATTTTAAGAAAATTGTTAAAATAATTGTTATGATACTATAAATAATTGCCACTCTAATAAAATCTTTATTATCTACATCATTTTTAAAATCAATCATTGGCTCTGTTGGCTTTTCTACAACAGGAATTTCTTTCTTCTCTTCTAATTTTGGTCTTTCAACATAAGAATTAATTTCATCATTCTTAATATGATAAATTGGCTCCCATCGATTATCATATCCCCCTTGTGAAAGAATTCCACACCATACTTCTAAACTATCTTGATTTAAAAAGCTTCTAATCGATGGTGCATATTTCATTGCAGCCCGAATAACTTCTTCATCATAATTATGATTAAATCCTTTAAAAAAGATAATCTTTCCGTCTACAATAAAACCACGTATTACAGAATCAAAAAGATTGGGATCTAGTCCTAATTCTTGATACCATCTCCTATGATCGTATTCTTCATTATTTAAATATTCAACATGATCATTTAGTATCATAAACATAATCTTACTCATAACATCACTCTACCTTTTTCATTATATCAAAAAAAAATAAGGATTTCTACTCCTTATTTCCAAAACGATTGAATGGGAAAATAGTTAAATTAGTTTTTCCTAGTATTTCTTTCTTACTAAAAACACCTAACACTCTACTATCTAAAGAATTTGTTCTATTATCACCCATAACAAAATAATATCCTTCAGGTATTTTTACTTTAAAATCTTCAGTCTTTTGACTTCCATAGGAATCTTCTATTTCTTCATCATTCACATATAATTTATTATCTTTATATTCAATGAATTCTCCTGGAAGACCAATTACTCTTTTAATTAGTAAATCTCCTTTTGTTTTTACAACAACAATATCAAATCTCTTAATATCATGAAAACGATAAGAGATTTCATCTAATATCATAATATCTCCATTGTGAAGAGTCTTCATCATACTAGCACCATTCACACGAATAGGAGATACTACAAACCTTTTAATTAATAAGACTACAATTATAATGAGAACATAAGAAATGTAATCATCAAATATTCTTCTAAATTTACTCTTTTCTTTTCTTTCATCTTCCATGAAATCACCTAAATAAAAACAAGGCTTTTGGCCTTATTTTTGTCCTCTCTCTTTAATACGGTATCCGCCAACCATACCTTTAAGGAATGTAAGTTTAGCTCTTCTAACTTTTCCTCTACGTACTACAGTGATACTGCTAACTTTAGGAGAATGAATTGGAAAAGTTCTTTCAACTCCAACTCCACTACTCATTTTACGTACTGTAAAAGTTTCACTAACAGAACCACCCTTACGAGAAACTACAACACCTTCAAAGGCTTGGATACGTTCTCTTTTACCTTCAATGATTTTAACATCTACTCTAACCGTATCTCCAACACGAAATTCTGGAATATTAGGATTTAATTGTTTTTCATTAATCTTATCAATAATATTCATCGTAAGTCTCCTCTCTATATAGTTTTTTCAAATGATCATAATAAAAATATCAGCGGATCACTTCAACGTATAAATTATACCATATTTTTTTTCTTTTGCAACCCCTAAAAGAAAAAAGAAACTATAAATCAGCTTCTTTTAATACATATTTAAATAATTGTTCATCATCTTCTACAATGAATTCACTCTTAACATCATTTACTTTTGAGAAGATTATAGGTTTTTCTAATGCATTTCTAGCATTCAATAATTCTTCAAAGTTAGAAAGACGAACTTCTTTTTTGTGAACATTAGATTCATATCCATCTCTAGCAATAACAATTAAACGATCATATTCTCTTAATAAATAATTTAATCGAACTTGATATTTATTACGAGTTCTACGAACCATTAAGAATAAACGTATTATTCGATAAATCAATAAAATGATAGATAATAACATAATTACTGAAAGTACAGCATAGAAAGTATTATTATCAGTCCATGTAGTTGTTTTAATCTTTACTTCTCCATGATAATTAGATGAATTATCTGGAACTATTTGGAAACTATCCTTAGCAAGATCTAAACTAAATGATCTTACCGTTCTTGGTTCATCAAGCCCTTCCATAATTAATTGAACCGTTAAATTAGCAGTAGTATTTAAATTATACTTTTGCATATAATCATATACAGATTTATTATATTTTTCTAAATCTATATCAACAGAATTACTAAATTTAATTTTTCCTTCTACATCCACTTGATAAGTATTAGAACTTAATGTCTCTTCTATTTTATGTAACACTTTACTTGAATCAGTTTCATCCATAATCTTAGTAAGTGCAACAATACGATATGTTACTTCATTATTAATAACTTTATCAAAGTCTGCTTGATAATTAAACTTAGCATCAATTGTCTTTATCACTTGGGTAAAATAGTTTATATTTTCAGAAGAACAATTTATTCTTCCGGTAGAACCATTATCACAAACAGAATATAGAATATCTGCTTTTTCTTCATATTGAATGGTTTCATTACTTCCCATTTGTAATGATTGATATACAAAGAAAGCAAGTCCTATACATAAAATAACGATAAAACTAGATAAAAGAGCAATTCTCTTTCCAAATCCAAAATGGAAATTACTTTTATCCTCTACTTTCTCTTCTGTAGTAATTATCTTACTAGAATCTGGCATATAAAATCTTCTAGTACGATCTAATTTACTTTCTTCTTTGGTTTCTTCTTCTGTTGTCGTTTCATCAGTTGAATCTTCTTTTTCTATTTTTTCTTCACTAGAATCTTCTTCTTTTGAATTTTCTTCTACTGGTGTTTCTTCTGTAATTGGAGAAGTTTCTTTTTCTTCTTCAACAATTTCTTCTACTTCTACTTCTTCAGATTCCTCTTCACTAGCAACTTCCTCTTCAGTTGGAATTTCTTTTTCTGCAGAAACATCTACTACTTCTGTAGGTATTTCTTCTTCAATAGGAGAAGAAGTATCATAGGTAGGATTACTATCATCTTCCACTTGTTCTACATCAAAGGTTTCAATAGATGCAACAGGTTTATTACGAATAATTCTATCCTCTTCACTGGTAGGTACTATATCAACAAAAGAATCACTATTAAAAGATTTACTCTCCTTTTTAGAAGGTAAAACATCGATAATAGCATCTTCAGAAGTAATTACATCTTCATTAATAACACACTTTTCAGGAACATTATTACTAACTACTATACTAACTTCTTCAGCAGAAACAAAATTAAATTTATTTTTTTTCTTTTTATTCTTTTTAGCCATGTAATCATTCACCATCCATAATCATTCATAATAAACTTACATACTACCTAATTATTAAAAATTAAGAATATGATTACTCTTTACTATTTTTATGAAATCAAATCAATAATATTCATAAAATCAACCTAATAACTCATCCTAATTGAATTTTGTAATCTTTGCACACTAACCTATTCTAATCTACACTTAAGTATAACACATCTTTTTTAAAAAAAGAATAGTTTTAAAAAAAATTATTTATTTTTATAAAAAATTCTTAAATTCTTTCCTGTTACTGTAATAGGAGGTATACTATATTCTTCAAAATAACTTGGATATTCAATTCCTAATTTAACATGATAAGTTGAATTATCTAAAATAGAATCTTCAATTTGCAGAGGAGTTCCATCATCATAAGTCAATGTTATTTTTAAATCACTACAAAGATCTTCACTACTTTGATTATTATTGGCACTACAGTGGAAATCTTTCTCAATATCATTAATCACATAAGATTCATTCTTTTCATTAACGATTGTAAAATAATAATATACTTTATCTCCTGGATTCTTTAATACTACTTGAAAATTATTTAAAGCAGCATTATTAATAGTAGGCACTTTTAAAGTAGGAGTTCCTACTACCGCTGTTGATAAATCTGTGAAATAAAGATTTCTTTTTACCGTATCATTCTGTTCTGAAATATGAATTAGCTGATCACTTTTTAATGAAAATGAAATCGTAAGTTGAATTAAAATAAGACATAATCCTAATATCACAACAATCTGAAAATTTTTATCATTCTTCATATGCTTCTCCCCTTATCATATCTTAATTATATCAAAAAAAAGAAAAAATAGGAAAAGAATTTCTTTTAAAAAGATACTCTTTTCCATCATTTTACATCATTTTTATCTACTTCTATGACTTGTATTTTCTAAATGATAATATTCATTTAATTCTATTAATCTTCTATTAGCTTCATTTTGTATGATTTTCAATTGTTTTGACATCTTCGATAATTCTTTTTGTTTCAAATATTCTCTATATTTTACTTTTATCTGTAATCGAAATTTTTCTATTTCATTTAGTGCTTCCTGTAAACTTTCTCCTGTATCATCATCATCTGTTAATAAATCTGTCAAGAGAAGAATTAATTTATCATACTGTTTAAAAACTTTTTTTGAAACCAATGGATTAGCTAATTTTTCATTAACAACTTTTATTTCTCGTATATTACTATCTTGAATTTTAAACACTTTACTTTTAGAAGCCATTAAAAAACCATCTAAAGTCATTAGCTCCACATTATTAACAAGTTTCTTTTTACTCATACTCTTTTTTGTTTTAACAGTATACATAAATTTCACCTACTTATCTAATAAATCTGGTCTATTTTCTTGCGTTAATCGATGCATTTCTTTTTCTCGGTATTCTTCTATCTTTTTATGATCTCCCGATAATAATACCTCCGGTACTTCCATTCCTTCAAAAACTCTTGGTTTAGTATAAACAGGATAATCTAGTAATTGATTATGAAAAGAATCATTGATATGAGATTCATCTGTAATAACTCCTGGTAATAATCGAGTAATAGAATCTACAATTACCATAGCTGGAATTTCTCCTCCTGTTAGTACATAATCTCCAATACTTAATTCCATATCACATATACTTTTAATTCTTTCATCAAATCCTTCATAATGTCCACATAACAAGATTAAATGTTTCTCCAAAGATAAATCATAAGCCATTTTTTGTTGATAAACTTTTCCACTAGGAGTAAGCATAATAACCTTACTATTCTCTGTTTTGATATCTCGAATACAATCAAAAATAGGCTGACACATCAAAACCATTCCAGCTCCTCCACCATATACTGTATCATCAACTTTATTATGAACATCTTTTGTATAATCTCTAATATTAACAATATGTATATCTACTTTACCCAATTGAATGGCTCTTTTTATAATCGATTCATCAAATACTTTTTGAAACATTTCTGGAAATAATGTTAAAATATCTATTCTCATCTTACATTCCCTCAATCAGTTCAACAAGAACTATTTTATTCTTTTTATCTACTTCTACAATAAAAGGCTTTTGAAAAGGTATTAATACTTCCTTTTCAAAGAAAACTCTTAATATTTTATTGGTAGGACTTGCATAAAAGATTTCTTTTATTATTCCTTTTTTTCCATTATTTGTCAATACTTGATAAGTAATTAACTCCTCATCTAATATTTCATCATCACTTAAATTTAGAGCATCTTCTTCTACATAAACATCTTTCTTTAATAAGAATAAAACATCATTAATATTAGAATATCCCTCTAAAGTAATCATTTCAAAATTCTTATGATGACGATAACTAGATATAACATATTCTTTTTCACCAATTAATATCTTCATATGAGGAATAAATACTTTATCCTTATATAGAAAATCACTAAGAATTCGTATTTCTCCTTTTATTCCATGAGTAGATACTACTTTTCCAACATATACTTTCATTTTTCTATCTCCCTAACTCATATAATAAAATACTACAAGCAACTCCCACATTTAAACTTTCTACTTTCGAATCCATAGGAATATATAAGTTTTTATCACACATCAATTGAATCTTTTTATCGACTCCATTTCCTTCATTTCCCATAACTAAACAATATTTCTTTCTCTTACTTTTATCTAAAGAACTAACGTCTACTCCATTGACAACATTCGTTCCATAAATAGGAATATTCTTTTCTCTAATTATTTTAATAGAGTCTTCTATATCCATAGTAAGAATAGGAATATGACAAAACATTCCTTGCGTAGAACGAATCACTTTAGAATTATAACAATCAACTGTATTAGGAGATAGAATAATACAAGTAACGCCAAAAGCAACACTACTACGTATCATGGTACCTAAATTTCCTGGATCTTGAATATCATCAAGTAATAAAATTTTATTCCCTACTATAGTAGACTCATTCTTCTTTTTACATAAAGCGATAACAGAAGGAATCGATTCTAATTCACTCATCTTTTTCATAACATTAGAATTAACATAAGTAATAGGAAAATCAAAAGAGAAATCTTCTCCTTCTAATCCATATATTTCCAGTACTAAATCTTCTTTTAATACTTCTCTAACTAAATGATCTCCTTCTACAACAAAAGTATTACTACTATCACGATTCTTCTTTTTTCTTAATTTAACAATATTCTTTACTTTTTCATTTTCTAAACTAGTAATCACTTCTAAAACTCCTTTAATTTATCTCTATATTTTTTATAATTAGGCATATTCTCTTCTACTAATTTCCAAAATCTAGAAGAATGATCTCCATAGATTAGGTGACTTAATTCATGAATAATCACATAATCTAAATAAGATACATCTCTTTTTATTAATTCTAAATTAATGGTAATAACATGTGTCTTAATATTACAAACTCCCCATCTAGTAGTCATCTTACGAATTCTTAATCTTACTTCTGGAATATTTCTACTAAAATTCTTATAATTCTCATCTAATCTTTCTTTAAACAATACTTTAGCTTGATTCTTATACCACTTATCGATATCAAATTGATAAGGAACATATACTTTATCATCAGAAAAAAGAAGATCTTTCACATCACTTTGTATCATAAGATATTTTTTTCCTAAATAAAAAAATCCATTATTATTACTTTCTTTTATCCTCTGAGCTTCAATCATCTTAATAATTTGATTATAATTACTTTGAATTAACTTCTCAATAGAATAATTAAGAGTAAAAGTATTACAAGTTACATAGATTTTTAAATCTTTTTTTACTCGAATATAAGTATTCTTTTGTCCTCTTTTTTTTTCAATTACGATATCATAATCTCTATCTTGATAAGTAAGTTTCATATCATCACCAACAAGATTATTATATAACAAAATCATTATTTATTGAATAGAAAATAATGGATTCATCATAATAATAGTAGGAGGCTTATTATGGATATTAATATTAGAGAACATATTATTAATAATTTTCAAGGAGATGATTTTTCAACTCTTTTTCATGCGATTGATGAATCAGTAACTCTTCAAGAAGAAGCTACTCTCCCGGGATTAGGAGTATTCTTTGAAATTGTATGGGAAAATGCTACTCAAGAATTAAAAAATGAGATGATTGATACTATCAAAAAAAGAGTACAAAAAGGACTAGAGGAAAACCTCTAGTTCTTTTGTTTATTGAGTTTCTCTCATCCACTTTAAGATACAATACTTATTACCTAAATCATCAATAAACTCCTTTGGTTCATATAGATATTCTACATTTGTTGGTACTTCAGGTAAAGGAGAAGTTGTTGCGACTATTTTTCCATCATAATAGTTGAATGTTCCATTTATATTTTTAACTCCAATTCCATTGTTAGTACCTAAAGATTCAATAAGTGGATTAGTT
>CADBSF010000065.1 GCA_902797265.1 uncultured Erysipelotrichaceae bacterium | reverse complement strand
CATCTACTCCTTCTAGAATAAAATTAATTTAATTATAAATCTTATTTTTTAGGAGAAAAATCTCCACACTTATTCTACACTAACATATTCACTACTAGTATTTTTGTTTACAATAAATTTATACTTATACTTCCCTATTTTTCTATCATAAAAAAGCAATCTTGAGGAACCTCATGCACAAAAGTTCTATTGATAACTCTTTCTCTAACTCCTTCCCCACAACTAGGCATATTCATCATATTAGGATTCATCATATTAATATCGACATTCATATCATTCATAACTGAGTTATTATTTCCACTAACATTGTTATCCATACTTTGAAAAAAATCAGAATTATTCATTTTATCCCTCCTAAAATAGTTTATGATTTTAGGAAATTTATTCTACATAAAATGCCTAGAAAAAAGAAAAAAACAAGTTAAAATGGCAACTTCATATTTCCATTTGAAACTTGTTTCATCATCTTCTTCATAGAATCAAATTGCTGTAACAATTTATTTACTTCTTGAACAGAAGTACCACTACCACTAGCAATTCTACTCTTTCTACTTGCTTTAATAATATCTGGGTTTCTTCTTTCTTTAGGAGTCATCGATAAGATAATAGCTTCAATATGAGCCAAATCTTTTGGATCAACCTTAACACTTGTTAATCCCATCTTCTTTGCACCAGGAATCATCTTAATAAGATTTTCAAGAGGACCTAACTTTTTAATTTGCTTCATAGTAGATAAAAAATCTTCTAAATCAAATTTACCTGTTTGCATTCTCTTGGCAGCTTTTTCTGCCTCTTTTTCATCAATGGCATCTGTAGCTTTCTCAACAAGAGAAATAATATCTCCCATTCCAAGAATTCTTCCAGCCATTCTTTCTGGATCAAAAGAATCAAGACCATCTAATTTTTCAGATACACCTATGAACTTAATTGGTACATTAGTAAGATGTCTAACTGATAAAGCAACTCCACCTCTTGTATCTCCATCTAACTTAGTTAGAACAACACCCGTTAAAGGAAGTTGATCATTAAATCCTGTTATTACATTAATAGCATCTTGACCCATCATAGAATCAATAACTAGCATAATTTCTTCTGGATTTACTTTATTACGAATATTTTCTAACTCTAACATTAATTCTTCATCAATATGCAAACGTCCAGCAGTATCAATTAAAACATAATCATATCCATTCTTCTTAGCATAATCAACAGCATGTTCTGCAATAAGAACAGGATCTGCTTTTCCTTCATCATATACTTCAATATTTAATTGCTTTCCAAGTTGTTTTAATTGGTCAATAGCAGCAGGTCTGTATACATCACAAGCAACTAATAAAGGCTTTTTACTATGTTTCTTCCTTAAAAAATTAGCTAACTTCGCAATAGTAGTCGTTTTTCCTGAACCTTGTAAACCAACTAACATTAAAATAGCCGGATTTCCTTTTAAATTTAATGGTTTACTCTCTCCACCTAATAATTCAGTCAACTCATCTTTAACAATTTTAACAAATAGATCTCCTGGATTAATACTAGAAATAACTTCTTCACCAAGTGCTTTTTCTTTAACGGTATTAGTAAATTCTTTAACAACAGCATAATTAACATCTGCTTCTAATAATGCTAATCGAATTTCTCTCATCATATCAGAAATATTATCTTCTGTAATTTTACCATAACCTTTAATTTTATGAATGGCATTCTGCAAACGATCGCCTAAATTTTCAAACATTTCCATCACCTAAAAATTATTATACTAAAAAAATAGTGATAAAACACTATTTTTTACATTATTTTAATCAAAATCTAATACACTATCACTACTAGTTGAATAACTCATCCCCATATTTCCCATACTGATACCAGTATTAACAGGATTAGAATCCATGTTTTGATTAACACTTGGTATAGAAGCATTAGGAACTACAACATCATTAGAAGATGTTGACGGTTTCTCTTCAACAGCAAGTCCACCTAAATCAGTTAAAGGTTGATTGAAAGAACCAGATAAGTTTAAATGTTCATTAGAAACATCAAGTGATTCAGTCTCCATATTTACATCATTCATACCAGTTGTTTCAGGCATTACTCTTCCTCCTAGTAAGGAATCTAATGTAGGAGTTTGAGAAGGAGTATCTAAAGATTCTGTCTCTACCGGAGAAACTTTAACAAAAGAATCATCAAACTTCTCAGTTGGTTCTCCCTCTACATTCTCAGGTTTTGGAATAACTGGACTAATAGGAACTACTGGAATAGTAGGAACTTTTTCATTATGCATAACCTGTGATTCTTCATTTGCCTCAATAGGAACAACTGGCGTTGTTGGAATTGATGGCGTTGTTGGTACAGATGGTACTGTTGGAATTGAAGGTGTTGTTGGAACATTTGGAACAGTAGGAATAGTTGGTGCAACAGGAGTAAGATTACTACTAACACTACTGTTACTTCCCATAGTATTATCAACAGGATTTCCACTTCCACTCCAAATATTCAAAACATCACAGTTTCCAGATAAAGGAGCTGGATCAGGCATTTCCATACGAATAATTAAAGGAATCTTAAATCCTAAACCAAATCCTAAACAAGTACCTGACTGTAAGGCTTTTTGTTTCTCTATAATTTCATCTGTGATATGAGGAACCATCTTACGAATATAATCAATATCCATAGGGTGATTAATCTTAAAAATCAAGAAATTAGTACATTGAGAAATAACATTATCAGAAAGTTCTACAGGTCTTTGAGTAATAATACCCAAAATAACACCATACTTACGACCTTCCTTAGCAATTCTTTCAAAGATATTATAACCAAATAGGAATCTATCATGGTCACTTTGAATATATCTATGTGCTTCCTCCAAAATAATATGGAAAGGAATACTTCCTCTATTCTTTAATCCTTTACAAAAATCAAATATTAATCGAGAATAAATTTTTGTAAGTACTTTAGCAAAATCATCATCAATATCATTTAAGTTAATATTAACTATTTGATATTTTTTTCCTTCATTTAATACTAATGAAGATAAATAAGACTCTAATGATACATAATCTGGAACATCAAAGTATTTAGCATTATCTCCAACTAATAAAGCATGTAATCGAACTCTTACAGTAACAGAATCACCATAAGTCTGTTCATTACGTAACCAACCTTCACTTATTAAAGTAAAGTTTAAAGCTTTCTCTAATGTATTTAAATCATAGAAAACTCCAGTATGTGGTTCATAATCATCATATTCTTCTTTAATAAAAGAATTCAAATATTCTGTTAATAAAACACTCTCTGTAAAATTACCAGAATTATCTATCAAGAAACATTCTCTAAATTTACGAACATATCCAATACCTTGAATAGGAGCCTCTAAATTAAACTCATCTGTTGAACAACTTGCAATAATAGAAAAAATTTCATTTCTCTTATTAGGAGCTGTTTCATTTGTATATAAAATAGTCATGATAGCTTTCGCAATCAAATGATTCTTATAAGCTTCAGCATCCATATCATTAGAACTAAATACTAAAGCTAACTTTAACATTCTTTCAATAATAGGTAATTGAGAATGAGAAGTACATTGTAAAAGAAGAGCTAAATCATCTTTGTTTAGTAAGTATACTGGTAATCTTAATTTTTCCCCAATACCTTCTGTTTCATTAGTACTAATAAAACGATAATTATATTGACTATTAATTTCATGCAAATTTCTAAATGCATTATAATACTCTCCAGAAGAATCAAATATTACAATATTTGCTTTATAAGGATTTAATCTTTGATCATGGAACATATTTTGAAATAATCTAGAAGTTCCACAAGATTTACCAGATCCAGTATTACCGAATATAGCAAAGTGATTACTAAAGAAATTATTAACATCTAAATAAACTGGAAAATCATCATAGAAGGGACTAACTCCTAATTTCATAAAGCCTTTCGTATCAGAACCAGTTATTAAAGGTATTTCACTAGGATCAATAACACGAATCTTGGCATCTAATGATGGTTTTCTAATGGTACCACCAATTAAACGATCTCCAACTATTTCTCCTAAAAAACGAGCTTTTAATATATTTCCATCCAAGTCATCTACTTCACCCATAATTTTCTTGGTATCATCTTCAAATATTAAATGCAAATTCATCAAATTCATTGTAACTTCAGCATCTTCTTTAAGTCTTACATTACAAGAATCATCACTAATATAAATTATCTTATCAAACATAATATCCCCTCTTTACTATTCGCTATCATACTATAAATTATACTAATTATTTTCCTGTTTTTCAAGCAAAAAACAAAAAAGAACATAAGCAATTGACAGTTATGTTCTTAAAATAAATTCTCTAATTCTTTTTTTATACTAGGATCATCTATTATTTTAGATAAATGTAATACGATATTTTTTTTCTCAAATAATTTTAATTTTTTTTCATAATCAATTAATTTTTCAGTAACAATATGGACTTGTCGAAAAGCAGCATTCCTACTAACACCATTATTCTCACCTATTTCAGAATAACTCAAATTATGAAAATAATAATCCTCAAAATAATTTTTTTGCTTTATAGTTAGTAAAGATCCATATAAATCATATAATTCATTATAATAAATAACTTCTTCCATATTAGTCACCTACAATACTTAAAATAGTCAATATTGTTGAAATAATTCCAACAACAAGATAAATGATTGTATAATTCTTTTTATGATATATCTTATAATTATTAAAAGCTAATATAAATAAAGTAATACATACACAGACACATAATATAAGAAACATTTTAGTCTGAAACATATACATAATAAAAGCTATAAGAGTTGCTACTGTAGCAAATAATTGTATATCAACTAAAATAATATTAAACCTATCAATCTTATTAGACTTCATCTACATCAAATCCTTAAATAATCCATAAATATATTTTTCAATATCAAATGTTTGCAAATCGTCTTTTGTTTCTCCTAAACCTATGTATTTAACAGGTATCCCAACACTTTCTTTAATAGCTAGAACAATTCCACCTTTTGCTGTTCCATCTAGTTTTGTTAATACAATCCCTGTAATGTTTGTAACTTCTTGAAAGGCTTTTGCTTGACTAATTCCATTTTGCCCAGTAGTTGCATCAATCACTAATAAAGTTTCACTAGCTCCACCTTCTACTAAGCTATCAATAACTTTATTCATTTTTTCTAACTCTTTCATTAGATTTACTTTGTTTTGTAATCTTCCTGCAGTATCAATTAAAACAACATCATAATCTTCTTCCTTAGCTTTTACAATTCCATCATAAACAACACTGGCTGGATCACTATTATCTTTTCCAAAGAAACCAACATTTACACGTTCACTCCACTCTTTTAATTGATCAACAGCACCTGCTCTAAAGGTATCAGCACCTACTAACAATACTTTCTTACCTTCATCTTTTAGTTTATGAGCAATTTTACCAATGGTAGTAGTTTTCCCAACACCATTAACTCCAATAAATAAAATAACGGTTGGTCCATTTTCATTATACTGAATTCTACTACTTAAAACTTCATCATTAACATAAATAATAAATAATTCATCAACAATTATTTCTTTTAATAGAGATGGATCTGTAATATTCTCATCCTTTACACGTTTTCTAAGTCTATCCATAAAATCCATAACAGTACTTACACCAATATCTGCCATAATTAAAATTTCTTCTAATTCATCAAAATACTCTTCTGTTATTTTATGATACTTATTCGTTAAATTAGCTAATCTAGAAACAAATCCTTCACGAGATTTTGTAAGACCCTTTTCATAGATTTTTACAGACTTTCTTGTTTCATCTTCTTTTTCTTTTTTCTCTTTCTTTCCAAAGAATAATTTCTTTTTCCTAGGTTTCTTCTTTTCTTCAGACTTTTCTTCTTCTTCCTCTTTAGAATCTTCTTCTATTTCCTCTTCAGATTCGTCTTCGTTTTCTTCTTCTGTAGTATCCTCTTCTATTTCCTCTTCAGATTCGTCTTCGTTTTCT
>CADBSF010000064.1 GCA_902797265.1 uncultured Erysipelotrichaceae bacterium | reverse complement strand
TGAAAAATAAAGTAAAAAAATAGATTGAGAAAAATCTATTTTTTTTCATAAAATCATTTAAAAAAAAAAGAATCTTTGATACAATATAAAAGTAATATGGAAAATGGGTGATTAGATGGGAAAGATTATATCATTAGTAAATCAAAAAGGTGGAGTAGGAAAAACCACAACAAGTATCAATCTTTCTGCATCATTAGCAGTATTAGGGAAAAAAGTATTATTAATCGATCTTGATCCTCAAGGAAATACAACTACTGGTGTAGGAATTAATAAAGGAGAAATAGAAAGAAGTATCTATGATGTTTTAATAGGAGAATGCAGTATAACGGAATCAATGATTAAAACAAAATATAAAGATTTATATGTAATTCCAGCAACCATTAATCTAGCTGGATTAGAGTATGAATTGTTAGATAAGAGTAGAGCAGATACAAACTTTAAAAAGGGAGAACAATTAAAAATGAATTTGATGGATATCAAAGATAGTTTTGATTTCATTATATTAGATTGTCCACCATCTCTATCTTTAATAACAACAAATGCCCTTGCAGCATCTAATTCAGTAATTATTCCTGTTCAATGTGAATTCTTTGCCTTGGAAGGAATTACTCAATTATTGAAAACAATCATGATGGCTCAAAAAACATTAAATCCAACATTAGATATAGAAGGTGTTTTATTAACAATGTTAGATTCAAGAACAAATCTTGGCTTTGAAGTAGTAGATGATATAAGAAAATTCTTTAAAGAGAAAGTATACAATACGATAATACCAAGATTGGTAAGACTAACAGAAGCTCCTTCTCATGGAGAACCAATTATAGCATATGATCCAAAAAGTAGAGGTTCAGAAGCTTATCTAAACTTAGCAAAGGAAGTGATTGAAAGAAATGGAAACAAATAATATAGAGAGTGGAATTCCTAAAAGAAGAGCTTTAGGAAGAGGACTTGAAGAACTATTTAATAATGAAGTACTTGATTATACAACAGTAGAAAATAAAATAGTAAAAGAAACTTCAAAAGATGAAATTGTTAATCTTCCCTTAAATGAATTAAGAAGCAATCCATATCAACCTAGAAAAATATTTGATAATGAGTCTTTACAAGAATTAGCAGATTCTATTAAAGAACATGGAGTATTTCAACCAATCATTGTAAAAAAAGCAATAAAAGGCTATGAAATAATAGCAGGTGAAAGAAGAGTAAAAGCTTCTATTATGGCAGGAAAAAAAGAAATACCAGCTATCATTAGAGATTTTAATGATACACAAATGATGGAAATAGCTCTATTAGAAAATTTACAAAGAGAAAATTTAACTCCAATAGAAGAAGCAACAGCTTATAAAAAATTACAAGAAACATTACTTCTTACACAAGAAGAACTAGCAAAACGTCTAGGAAAAAGTAGAAGTCATTTAACAAATATGTTAGGATTATTATCACTTCCAGATAGCATTAAAGAAGAAGTAAATAAAAAAACAATTACGATGGCTCATGCAAGAGTATTAAGTAAATTAGATGATACCAAACAACAAGAAGACTTACTTGAAAAGATAATCAAAGAAGGAATCAGTGTTAGACAATTAGAAGAATTAACACAAGAACCACGAATTATTAAAACACATCCTCAAAAAATCAAAAAAGTACAAAATAATGAATATAGTTATCTACAAAATGAACTAAGTGAAAAATTAGGAACAAAAGTATCCATTAAGAAAAATAAATTAGAAATTAGTTTTGTAAATGGAAATGATTTAAATAGAATATTAGATCAATTAAACATAGAAGTAGGTAGATAAAATGATAGAATTTCATGGAATGAAAATAGATATTAAATTAATTATTGTTCCAATCATTAATATCATAATAGGAATCATTGTCTATTTAATATTGAAAAGGATAATATCTAAAATATTAGAAAATAAAAAATTAAAAGGAACTCAACTACAACGAATTAACACCGTAAGATCATTAATGAAAAATATTATAAAATATATTATTGTCCTTTTAGTAGGATTATCTATTCTTTCAGTATTTGGAGTAAACGTAAAATCAATTTTAGCTGGTTTAGGGATTGGAACAGCTATTATTGGTCTAGCTTTTCAAGATTTTGCAAAAGATATAATAGCAGGTCTTTCTATTATTGCAGAAGGTTTATATGAAGTGGGAGACATCATAGAAGTAGATGATTTTATGGGAGAAGTAATATCGTTTGGTTTAAGAACAACAAGAATTAAGAATTTTAAAGGAGCAACAAAAATAATATCTAACCATTATATGGATAAAATTATTAATTACAGCAATAATAATTCTTTAGCTGTAATTGATATTGCAATTGCTTATGAAACAAAAGAAGAAGATATTGAAAAAGCCTTTGAATTAATATCAAAAGAATTAAATGGAAAAGTACCATATGCTAAGAAAGATATAGAATTCTGGGGAGTTAATGATTTATCTGATTCTTCAGTAGTATATAGAATAGTAGTAGAAACAGAATCAATGAAACAATTTATTGCGGAAAGATATCTAAGAAGAGAAATTAAAAAGATATTTGATAAAAATAATATTAAAATACCATATCAACAGATTGAGGTGCATAATGGAAAATAAAGAATATGGATTAGGGTCCATAGTAATCATGAAAAAGCAACATCCTTGTGGAACAAATGAATGGGAGATTGTAAGAGTAGGAGCAGATATCAAGATCAAATGTTGCAACTGCGGAAGATGTGTATTAATTCCAAGAATTGAATTTAATAAAAAAATAAAAAGAGTGAAAGGACAAAAAGATGAGAGATAAGAGAAAATTAAAATTAAAAAAATTCTATTTTCATCCAATTACAGTATTTTTGTTTTTAACTATAGTAGTTGTAATATTAAGTTGGATATTATCCCTTTTTCAAACACAAGCTACTTATAAAACAGTAAATGTAATAACAAATGAACTAGAACCTAATTTAATTGCAGTAGAAAACTTACTGTCATTTGATGGATTAAAGTTTATTATTAGTAATGCTGCGAAAAACTTCTTAAGCTTTGGACCTTTAGGAACCTTGTTAATCTCCTTAATTGGACTAACAATAGCTGAAGGAACAGGATTTATTGAAACATTAACAAGAAGACATATTAGTAAGATACCTAAATCAATTTTTACATTTTTAATACTATTTGTATCTATTATATCTTCTTTAATCAATGAAGTAGGATATGCCATATTAATTCCTTTAATTGCTTTAATCTATTTTATTAACAATAGAAATCCAATTTTAGGAATTGTAACAGCTTTCTGTGGAGTATCATTTGGTTATGGAGTATCAATATTTGTAGGATCCATGGAAATTTCTTTAATGAATTATACCAAATCAGCTGCATTATTAGTAGATGATACAACTCATATTGCGTTAACCTCAAACTTAATCTTTATTATGGTCGCAACTGTAATATTATCAATTGTAGGAACCATTATTATCGAAAAAATAATTGCTCCAAGAATAGGAAAATATAAAAAGGATAAAGATTTTTCTAAAACAGAACAATATCGAATTATTAACTTAGAAGAAGAAGAACAAAAAGAATTAGAAAGAGAAAAATATCAAAAAAGAGGCTTACAATTTGCCTTAGTAATGTCTATTTTAGTACTCTTTATATTCGTATATTCCTTAATTCCAAAATTACCATTTTCAGGAATGCTTTTAGATATGAAAGAAAAAACGTATTTGAATCAGTTATTTGGAGATAATTCTTATTTCCAAGATGGTTTCACTTACTTAGTATCATTAGTATTCATTTTATCAGGAATAGCTTATGGAATTGGAAGTAAATCGGTAAAAAATGATAAAGAAATGATTGAAAATTGTAGTAAAAAATTTGCTAATTTAGGAAGTATTTTCATTCTAATGTTTGTGGTATCTCAATTTATTGCTATCTTTAGAAAAAGTAATATCGGTATGGTAATAACCTCATGGTTAGCGAATTTACTATCGATTATGCCAATTAGTGGAATTCCATTAATTGTTATATCATTATTACTAATTGCTATTTCAAATTTCTTCTTAACCTCTCCAACTAGTAAATGGATGATATTTTCACCAGTAGTAGTTCCTATGTTTATGCAATCAAATATCTCTCCTCAATTTGCCCAAATTGTAATGAGAGCAGGAGATTCCATGACAAAAGGATTTACTCCATTACTAGCGTCTTTTGTAATTTATATAGGATATTTAAATATCTATAATTTACAAAAAGAAAAACCATATACGATTAGAAAATCTCTTCAAATGATTAGTCCTTATTTCTTATTAATATCAGCTACTTGGATTTTACTAGTAGTAGGATGGTATATCATTGGATTACCAATTGGCTCAGGAGTATTCCCAACACTATAGTCTTCTATAGTGTTTTTCTATTTCTTAAAGATTGATAAAGATTTATATGGCATAGGAGAAAGAATATTCTTTTGATAATCATCTACTTTATGAATAAAACTGTTTAAAGAAGCAATATGAGAACGAATAATAGTTATATCTTCTAAAGAAACCTTTTTCCCTATCATGACATACAAACGATATTTATTTGGAGAAACTCCCATATATTTTTTAAATATTTCAGAATAGTATTCTAATGAAGAAAAACCAAACAAGATAGAAATCTTCGTAATTGAATTATTACTAGAATAAGAAAATAAAGAATGATAAATTCTTTTTTTATTAATATATTCAAAGATAGTAACCCCTATCTCTCTCTTAAACAATCTCATCATATAATCTTTATTATAATGAAAATCATTAACAAGATTAGAAATAGTAATCTGAGTATAAAGATTATTCTCTATATATTTTAAAATATTTAATACTAATTCATTAGAAAACGTAATAATCACCACCTACATTATATCATAAAGCCGTTATTGTTTAAATAGTTAAAAAAATATATGGTTTAATAGAAGCAAAAGGAGAGATATTATGAATTATGCAAAATGGCTAAGTAAAGAAGAAATGAAGAAAAACTTAGAAGAAATCAATCTTAGTCAAACAATTGAAAAAGCAGGAATCCCATTAATCTATGAAAATGATAGATTATATATTTCTAGTAAAGAAGCCCATACATTAATTATTGGCTCAACAGGTAGTGGAAAAACACAAGGAATTATCCTACCTTCATTGAATTTATCAATGAAAAAGAAAGAATCTATTATCATTAATGATAGTAAAGGAGACTTATATGAAAGAACCGCAACAGAAGCGGAAAAACAAGGATATCAAGTAGTAGTAATTAATCTAGAAGATACTAGAACAGGAAATCACTGGAATCCTTTATCATTAGCTTATGACTTATATAAAGAAGGAAATAAAGATAAAGCAATTGATATGATAGAAGATTTAGGCTATTACTTATTTGAAGATAGTAATAATAGGGATATGGATCCTTTCTGGATCAATTCAGTAATCAATTACTTTACAGGATTAGTCCTATATTTATTTGAAAAAGGAGAATCAGAAGAAATAAATCTAAGTAGTGTAGAAAGATTAAGTAACTCTATTATGGAGAAATATTTATTATCTTTTACCAAAGAAATAGAAAACTATCCAAATATAGAAAGAAAACTATCTAGTATTTTAAAATCCCCACCAGATACAAGAGGAAGTATATTATCTGTATTTAATCAAAAATTAGAAAAATATATTACCAAAGAAAATCTAGAAGAATTACTTTCTAAAACAGATTATCCAATGACAGAAATATTAGAAAAACCAACGATAGTATATATAATTAGTGGATATGAAACTTTATCAAATAGTATGATTCCATTATTTGTTAATCAATTAATAAGATTAGGATCAATAAAAAAGAATTATCCACAAAAAGTAAATATCTTATTAGATGAATTTGATAGTTTCTTACCAATTAAAGATTTTTCTAGTATTTTATCCCATTCACGTTCTCTAGGAATTAGAATTACTGTAACAATTCAAAGTTTTATTCACTTACAAAATAGATATTCGAAAGAAGACGTAGAAATCTTAAAGATGTGTTTTGGAACAATTATCTATCTATTATCAGAAGATATTTATACATTAGAAGAAATATCAAAATATTGTGGAAATCAAGAGAACAATACTCCACTTGTTACTATAGAAGAATTGAAAACACTAAAACCATTTGAAGCGATTATCATTATGACAAGAATGCTTCCATTTAGAACTCAATTAGTACCAAATTATTATATTAATTGGGGTTATCAAGAAGAAAAGAAAGAATTAACTAAAAGAAATCTAGAAGAAATTAAAATATTTGAATATAAGGAATGGATTAAATTATAAAAACTTGTTATAATATTCATGGAAAAGAGGGATATTATGAGTTTAACAGCAGGAATAGTTGGATTGCCAAACGTAGGAAAATCTACTTTATTTAATGCCATAACGAATCAAAAAATTTTAGCAGAAAATTATCCATTCGCAACCATTGAACCAAATGTTGGAGTTGTTACTGTACCAGATGAAAGAATGGATAAATTAAAAGAAATGTATAATCCAAATAGATTTATACCTACAGCTTATGAATTTACCGATATAGCAGGCTTAGTAAAAGGAGCATCAAAAGGAGAAGGTTTAGGAAATAAATTCTTATCCCATATAAGAGAAACAGATGCAATCGTAGAAGTAGTAAGATGCTTTGACGATGGTAAAATAATCCATGTAGAAGGAGATATTAATCCTATAAGAGATATTGAAACAATCAATTTAGAACTAGCAATCGCAGATTTAGAAGTAATCAATAATCGATTAGAAAGAGTATCTAAAAAAGCAAGAACTACAAAAGATAAAGATGATCTATTAGAATTAGATACTTTAGAAAAATGCAAAAAAGCCCTAGAAGAAAATAAACCAATCAGACAATTGAATCTAACTGAGGAAGAAGAAAAAAGTATAAAATCATACAGTTTTCTAACTAAAAAACCAATTATCTATCTAGCAAATATAAAAGAAAGTGAATTAACAAACCCAGATAATATCTATGTAAAACAAGTAAAAGAGTATGCAGAAAAAGAAAATGCTAAAGTAGTAAGTTTATGTGCAAAAGTAGAAGAAGATCTAAGTGAATTAACCAAAGAAGAAAAAACAGAAATGTTAGAAGCACTAGGATTAGATTCTAGTGGATTAGATAAACTAATAAAAGCAACCTATGATATTCTTGGTTTAGCAACTTATTTCACAGTAGGAAAAGATGAAGTAAGAGCCTGGACCTTTAAAAAAGGAATGAACGCAAAAAAATGTGCAGGAATCATTCATACCGACTTTGAAAAAGGTTTTATTAGAGCAGAAGTAATCTCTTATGAAGATCTAATGAAATATGGAAGTGAATTAAAGGTAAAAGAAGCAGGAAAAGCACGTCTAGAAGGAAAAGATTATCTAATGCAAGATGGAGATATCTGTCATTTTAGATTTAATGTATAAGAATGATATAAAGTCATTCTTTTTTTTGACAAAACAATTAAGAAATAACAAAAAAAGGTAGACAGGAGAACAGAAGTTTGTTATAATACCTTCGAGTATTTAAAATACTCCTTGCTACCACTAGGTAGCCGATAGACCAAAAGGAGGTGTAGATAATGAATAAATATGAAATTATGTTCATTGTAAGACCAGATATGGAAGAAGCTGAAATTAGAAAAACAGCTGAAAGCATGAAGAAAGTTTTAACAGATGCAAAAGCTAATATCCTAGAAGAAAAATCTATGGGACAAAGAGAATTAGCTTATGAAATCAAAAAATTCACAACTGGTTATTACTATTTATTTGTAGTAGAAGCAAATAAAGAAGCAGAAGAAGAATTCAATAGAGTTGCTAGAATCAATGAAAATCTACTTCGTCATTTAATCGTTAAAGTAGAAGAATAATAAGAAAAAAGAGGGAAATTATGAATAGAGTAATTTTAATAGGAAGATTAACAAGAGATCCAGAATTAAGATATACAGGAAGTAATATTCCAGTCGCAACTTTTACATTAGCTGTTAATAGAACATATTCCAATCAACAAGGAGAAAGAGAAGCTGATTTTATCAATGTTGTTGTATGGAGAAAACAAGCTGAAAATTGTAAGAATTATCTAACACAAGGTAGTCAAGCTGCTGTTATAGGAAGTATCCAAACAAGAAGCTATGATGATAATAATGGCCAAAAAAGATATGTAACAGAAGTAGTTGCTGACAACGTAGAATTTTTAGGATCAAAGAATTCTTCAAATAATATGAATAGTGGAAATAATTATATACCAAAGAATGATAATGAACCATCACCTTATGATTTTGGACCAGCTCCAGAACCAAAAGGAACAAATGTAGAAAGTAATCCATTTGCTGATTTTGGTGCTAATATTGAAATCAGTGATGATGAATTACCATTCTAATAAAGGAGGATAGATTATGGCAGAATTTAATAACAATCGTCGTAAGAAAAAAGTATGTATGATGTGTACTGGAAAAACAGTTGATTATAAAGACGTTGAAACACTAAAAAGATATACAAACGAAAAAGGAAAAATAGTACCAAGACGTGTTACAGGAAACTGTGCCTTACATCAAAGATATATTGCAAAACAAGTTAAGAGGGCTCGTGCAATAGCATTAATGCCTTATTCAAGATAAGAGTGAAAGAAAAACACTCTTTTTTCTTTACGTTAAGCAAAAAGAAAAAAATAAAAAAACAACACACAATAAAAAATATATGATACAATCTAATTGTCTTAAAGAAAAGAGTTTTTTAAAACCGACTAAGAAAAAATACGGGAGTCAGGAACGAGTCAACCGGTGTTGAAAGCCTTCCATAGAGTAGGAATCCTAAAGGTTGAGTATGGACACCCACCTGCAAATAGCGGGTTTTTCCACTCCGACTTTAGACATTCATAGATTATTATTTTTATTAAACTATTCTACCAAATTAATAAATTAATAATACCAGATTACTTAGAAATGATTCATTGTCTAAGTATTTTTTTGTTTATAAAAAATTAGACAAAAAGAAAGATTTATTATATAATAAAATTGGTATTTTATAGGAGGAATTATGATTATCATTAAAGAACGAAATAAAATTAAAAGAGCCATCAGAAGAGCAAAAACTATTTTTATAATGGCCCATAAAGAATTAGACCTAGATGCTTTAGGAAGTTCAATTGGAATGTATATGTTTCTTAAAAAAAGACATAAAGATAGTTATTTAATTATTGATGATAGATATAATGAACCTGGAGTTGAGAAAATACTAAGAGAATTAGAGGGATGTATCAATATTATTAGAAGTGATGAATTACTAGAGAAAAAGCATCCAAAAGAAAATAAAAATCTATTAATTATATTAGATACGAATAAACAAGAACTTGTTCAAAATGAAAAAGTATTAAAACAAATAACGAATAAATTAGTTATAGACCATCATGAAACAGGAAAAACAACAATTAAAAATGCAATTATGATAAACGATACGAAATCATCAAGTGCCTGTGAAATGATAACGAGTCTAATAGAACATTATGATGTAGAAATAGAACCATATTATGCAACCATTCTATTATCGGGAATTGTTTTAGATACGAACAACTATACCTTAAATACATCAGCTGATACTTTTTATAATTCCTATTATCTAGTAACATTAGGAGCTAGTGCAAAAAAAGTACAATATTTACTAAAACAAGATATAGAAGAATATACTGAAAGACAAAAGTTAATGTCAGGGATTGAAACAATTAATAAAAGAATTGCTTTCACAAAAGCTTCTCCTTATACCCAATATAGAAAAGAAGATCTAGCAAAAGTTGCTGATACCTTGTTATTTTTTAATAACATAGAAGCCTCTTTTGTCATAGGAAGAATTGGTAAAACAACAATAGGTTTAAGTGCTAGAAGTTTAGGAAACTATGATATGTTAAAAGTAGTGGAAAAATTAGGTGGAGGCGGAGATGAATATAATGGCGCAGCAAAATTTGAAGATACAACAATTAGTAAAGTAGAACAAGACTTAAAAAGAATATTAAAAGAAGAAGGCGAATAAAATGGAAGTTATTTTTATTAAAGATTTAAAAAATCAAGGTAAAAAGGGACAAATCAAAAATGTAAAAGATGGATATGCTGAAAACTTTTTAATAAAAAATGGATATGCTGTGAAGAAAACAAAAGAAAATGAAGCAAAATTAAAACATGAACAAGAGAAAAAGAAAAAAGAAGATTTAGAGAATAAAAAGAAAGCAGAAGAAATCAAAGAACAATTATCAAAAGAAGTACTAGACTTCACGGTGAAGACCGGAGCAGGAGATAAAGTGTTTGGAAGTATTAGTGTAAAACAAATTAAAGATAGTTTAGATAAAAAAGGATATAAAATAGAAAAAAATATGATTACAATAGAAAATCCAATAGCTTCTTTAGGATTTCATAAAGTAGAAATTGAATTATATCCAGAAGTAAAGGCAACCATTAAAGTACACGTAATGAAATAGAGGTGATGTTATGCCAACTAGAGTATTACCAAATAATCTCGAAGCAGAAGAATCAGTATTAGGAGCTTGCTTCTTATCAAAGTATGCCTTACAAAAAGCTGCTGAATCTTTAACACCAGAATCATTTTATAATGAGAAAAATAGTAAAATATTCTCAGTAATGTTGAAATTAACAGATGAAAATACACCAATTGATATCACAACAGTAACTAGTTATTTAAAAAAACAAGATGAGTTAAATAAAGTTGGAGGAGTAGAATATTTAACAGAAGTATTAAACTATGTTCCAACAGCAAGTAATATTGATTATTATATTGAAAATGTAGAAGAAGCTGCTATATTAAGAAATCTAATAGAAACCGCAACAGAAATCGCAACAGATGGATATCGTACTGATGAAACAGTAAATGAAATATTAGATCAATCAGAAAAAAAGATTTTAAACATTGTTAAAAAGAGAAAAACAAGTGAATTTAGAACCATTAAAGATATTTTAGCGAAAACACAAGCTGATTTAGAGTTTTTATCACAAAATAAGGGAGAAATTACGGGACTCGCAACAGGATGGTATGACTTTGATCGTATTACGACAGGTCTTCATCCCAATGAATTTATCATCATTGCCGCACGACCTGCTGTAGGAAAAACAGCCTTTGCTCTTAACATGGCAGTTCATGTCGCAATGACTCAAAAAAAATCAGTAGCCATATTTAATATGGAAATGAGTGCCGAACAATTGGCCATGAGAATCATTGCGTCTCTTGGACAATTAGATGGATTTAAACTAAAAACAGGAAATTTATTAAATCAAGATTGGAAAAGAATCCATGAAGCATCTGCACAGCTTGCTTCAACTAATTTAGTAATTGATGATACACCAGGTATCACAATCGGAGAAATAAGAGCAAAATGTAGAAGACTAGCCAGCAGTGAACAAGGACTAGGACTAGTCGTAATAGACTATTTACAATTAATATCAGGTGGTAAAAACTATGGTGCTAATCGTCAACAAGAAGTATCTGATATTTCAAGAAGTTTAAAAACACTCGCAATGGAATTAGGTGTACCAGTAATTGCGCTATCTCAATTATCACGTGGAGTAGAGTCCCGTGAAGATAAAAGACCAATGATGAGTGATTTAAGAGAATCAGGTTCTATTGAACAAGATGCTGATATCGTTATGTTCTTATATAGAGATGATTATTATAAAAAAGAACTAAGAACAGAAGATAATAACAGTATCATTGAAATCAATATAGCAAAACATCGTAGTGGACCAACCGCTACAATTCAATTACTATTTAAGAAGAATACCCAAACCTTCTTAAATTTAAGAAGAGAAGATAAAAAGGAGGAGGCAAATATCAGTGAGTAAAAAGAATAAAATACTAATGAGTATTCTTTTAGGAATAACGATTATTTTTTCAACGGGTTTTAAAAAATTCTCAAATACCCCAATAGAAGCCTATCGAGTATACCTAAAAGGAGAATCTCTAGGATTAATAAAATCGAAATTAGAATTAGAAAATTTCATTGATAAAAAACAAAAAGAAATCAAAGATAAGTATAAAGTAAATAAAGTATATATTCCAACAGATTTAGATATTGTAAAAGAAATTACTTATGAACAAGATTTAAAAACAACAGAAGAAATATATGAATTAATTAAAGATAATTCTTCTTTTACAATTGATGGCTATGTAGTTAAGATAAAAGGATTAGATACGAAAGATGAAAATGGAAAAACAATAAAAGGAAAAAATCAATACATCTACGTAACAAGTAAAAAGATATTTACCGATTCCATAGAAAAAACAGTTAAATCTTTTATGAAAGAAGAAGATTATGAAAATTATGCAAATAATACACAAAAAAAGATTGAAACAACTGGTACTATTATAGAAAACTTATATATTAAAAATAAGATAACTATTAAAAAAGATAAAATTCCAATTAATAAAGATATCTACCAAACAGAAGAAGAATTAAGTAAATATTTATTATTTGGTACAGTAGAAGATCAAGCTACTTATACGATTCAAGATGGAGATACAATCCCAGATATAGCATTTAATAATAAAATATCAGTAGAAGAATTTTTAATTGCTAACCCAGATTTACAAAGTGAAAATGCTCTTCTAGCTCCAGGACAAACCGTAACATTAGGAATTTTAAAACCTCAATTTAGTCTAGTAGAAGAGGATCACGTTGTAAAGGATGAGGAACAGAATTTTAATACAAGAACAGAAGAAGATCCAAATCAATATACCAATTATTCAGTAGTAAAACAAAAGGGAGAAAATGGATTAAATAGGGTTACTCAAAAAGTTCAAAAAGTAAATGGAGAAACGGTTTCAGTAGTAGGTATTCCATCTCTTACAGAAGTATTAAAAGAACCTGTAGAAGAAGTAATTGTAAAAGGAACCAAACAACAATCAAGTTGGAGTGGAGGTTATGGTGACTTAATCATTACGAAAGGAATGTTTGGTTGGCCAGCAACTTGTTCAACAGTTTCATCTGGATTTGGATGGCGTTGGGGAACTCTTCATGATGGTACCGATATTGCTGGATGTGGATATGGTTCTAATATATTTGCTGCAGAATCTGGAGTAGTAGTAACCGTATCTTATAAATATGATAATGGTCAATATATTACCATTAAACATGATAATGGATATTATACAATGTATGCTCACTTATGTAGTGGATGTACCTATGTAAAAGAAGGAGATAGAGTTCAAAGAGGACAACCAATCGGTGGTATGGGACAAACCGGATATGCAACAGGAGTACACTTACACTTTGCTATTTGGACAGGTCCACCATATGCAGGAGGAACAGCCTTAAACGCTATGGCATTCTATTAATATGAAAATAAAAACAATTGCTAGTGGCTCAAAAGGAAATTGTACAGTAGTGTTATGTAATGATACAATTATTATGATAGATATGGGAATTTCCTACTTAACTTTGAAAAAAAGTTTAGAAGAGAATTCCCTTTCTTTTGATAATATTTCAGGAATATTAATAACACATTGTCACAATGATCACATTAAAGGATTAGCCTCCTTATTAAAACATACAAATCTAATGGTATATATACCAGAAGCAATGTATGATAGTCTAAAAGAATTTGTCCCATATTCCAGATGTATCTTTATAGAAGATAACTTTTCTATAAACGATGTTTCCATTGAATTAATACACACCTCTCATGATGCTCCATACTCAGTAGGATTTGTTATCAAACAAGATGATAAAAAAATATCTTACGTAACAGATACGGGGTATATTAATAGAAAATATTTAGAAAAAATGGTTGGTTGTGATCTCTACTTAATAGAAAGTAATCATGATGAAGTAATGTTAATGGATGGTCCTTATCCAAGATTTCTAAAAGAAAGAGTCATCAGTGATAGAGGACATTTATCCAATAAAACAACAGCAAAATATTTAAAAAAAATAATAGGAAAAAATACCAAGAATATCATATTAGCCCATCTAAGTGAAAAAAATAATACAGAAGAAAAAGCTTTAGAAGCAATGAAAGAAGAAGGTCTTGATACAATATGTAATATCATAATCGCAAGACAATATGAAACAAGTGAATTAATCGAGGTATAAAATGATAAAAATAATTACAGTAGGTCAAGTAAAAGAAACCTATCTAAAAGAAGCTATTGAAGAATATCAAAAACGACTTCAAAAATATACAAAATTAGAAATAATTGAAGTAAAAGACGAAGGATTGGTAGAAAAGACAAAAGCATTAAAGATAGAAGCAGAAAGAATAGTAAAAAATATAGGTCCAAAAGATTATGTAATTACCTTAGAAATAGAAGGAAAAGAATTAACTTCCTTAGAATTTTCAGAAAAGATATCAGATATCTTAACAACGAATAGTAATATTACTTTTATTATAGGAGGAAGTTATGGACTAGAGGAAAGTATCAAAAAGGAAGCAAATTATAGTTTATCTTTTTCTAAGATGACTTTTCCTCATCAACTATTCCGAGTAATCTTATTAGAGCAAATATACAGGTCTTTTAAAATAATGAATAACGAAAGTTATCACAAATAAAGGAGAATCAAATGATAGGAAATAATTGGGATATCATTCTAAAAGAAGAATTTAATAAAGATTATTTTAAAGACTTAATCTCTTTTGTGAAAAAAGAATATAAAGAAAAGACTATCTATCCAAAGCAAAATGAAGTATTTAATGCTTTTCGTTATACAGATTTTAATGAGGTAAAAGTGGTAATACTAGGTCAAGATCCTTATCATGGACCAAATCAAGCAGAAGGATTATCTTTTTCAGTCAGTGATGAAGTGTTAAAACCACCGTCTCTTCAAAACATTTTTAAGGAACTAGAAAATGATTTAGGAATACAATTTCCTAAACATAATTCACTTAAACCATGGACAAAAGAAGGAGTACTACTACTGAATGCAGTATTAACAGTAGAGGAACATAAACCAACTTCTCATAAAGATAAGGGCTGGGAGATATTTACAGATGACATCATAAAAATATTAAATAATAAAAAAGAACCAATAGTATTCATATTATGGGGAAGTTATGCTAGAGAAAAGAAGAAATTGATTACCAATCCGATTCATTTGATCATTGAATCGGCTCACCCATCACCATTCTCTGCTAGAAATGGATTCTTTGGAAGTAAACCTTTTTCAAAAACAAATGAATTTTTAAGAAAGAATAATCAAAAAGAAATTAATTGGAGGATTGAATAATGAAAAAGTTTATGGATACCTTTTCAAACTATTTTATTGCATTTACCGTATATGGAATAATAGGCTGGCTATATGAAGTATTTTGGATGTGGTTTGTAGTACCACCAAAACATTTTGTAAATAGAGGAGTTCTCCTAGGACCACTATTACCAATCTATGGATTTGGTATGGTTATTCTATTATTCTTATTAAAGAAATTTATGTCAAAGAAACACCCTATATCATCACCAATATATTTAACGTTAGTGACTATTGTAATCGTAACATTCATTCATATAACAATAATAGAATATACAACACCAAAAATATATTTAGTACCAGATCTAATTAAAGGTTATGGAATACAATTATTCCTATCGAATTTAATCGCAATCATTTTAGTAAATGTATTAGTAAAGAAAACAAAAAGTGAAAAAATAAAAAATATTGATACAACAATCATCTTAGTATTCTTAGCTATCTGGATTATCACTACCTTAATAGAATATGTATCTCACTTTGCAATAGAAAAAACTTCAGGTAAACTACTATGGGATTATACAAAAGATTTTCTAAATATCAATAGAAGAGTCAATTGGGATGCTTCTAGAAACTTTGCCATAGGAGGAACTTTCCTACTATATACAGTTCAACCATTATTAAATAAATTATCTAAGAAATTAAACTACAATCAAAAGATAATATTTCTATTAGTAATAGGAATTCCTCTCTTATTAGATTACATTTTACATGTACTTTTAAAAATAATATAATCCACAAATTCTGTGGATTATTTTTTTGAAAAAAAGTAATTAACAACGAACAATTATTGATACTACCTCTAATCTAGAAAAGATGGAGGCGATGCATATGAGCAAGAAAGATTGTTTAATCTCTTCTTTAGTTCTCATAATCCTTTTACTAATAGCATTAGTATTTGTAATACTAAAATAAAAGAAGCACCTAACTCAACATTGAGATAGGTGTAGCCTTAATTTGAGGTAACACTCAACAATGCATAATTAAGTGTTCCTTTTAATTTTATGAAGTTTCCTTCATCTATAAACATATTAATATATTTATTTAGCTATGTCAAAAATAGAATGTTAGTTATTACTTGCTTGTAAGGCTGTAATCGCAACAACCCCAACGATATCATCTACTCCACATCCTCTAGATAAGTCATTGATAGGAGCAGCAATGCCTTGACAAATTGGACCATACGCTTCTGCCTTTGCTAGTCTTTGTACCAATTTATAACCAATATTACCAGCATCTAAATCTGGAAAGATTAAAACATTAGCATGACCAGCAATATCACTATCAGGAGCTTTCATAGAAGCAACACCTGGAACAATTGCGGCATCTAATTGTAATTCTCCATCTGCCTTTAACTCTGGATATTTTTCTTTCGCAATTTTAACAGCTTCAACCACTTTATCAACATCTTCATGTTGAGAACTGCCTTTACTAGAATGAGATAAGAAAGCCACTTTAGCTTCTTTTCCAACTAACATTTCAAAACTATCAGCACTAGCTTTTGCAATATCAGCTAACTTCTCAGAAGTAGGATTTTGCTCCAAACCACAATCTGCAAAAATAAAAGTCCCATTTTCCCCAAATTCACAATTAGGAACAATCATTAAAAAGAATGCAGATACTAATAATGAACCAGGTTTTGTCTTAATAATTTTTAAAGCAGGACTTAGTGTATTTCTAGTAGAATGACAAGCTCCAGATACAACACCATCAGCATATCCTTCATGAACTAACATACAAGAAAAATACATAAAATCATTGTGAATCAAATCATCTGCTTCTTCACGAGTCATTCCCTTTTCTTTTCTTAGTTCATATAATTGATCAATAAAAGATTCAGTATATTCACTGGTAGCAGGATCAATAACAGTAACTTTATCAATCTCTTTCATAGGATAAACCTTTAAAATATCCTCACGATTTCCAATGATAATAATGTCACAAATATCCTTTTCAATAATCTTATCTGCAGCTTCTAATACTCTCTCATCCATAGATTCAGGTAATACAATTCTCTTTCTATTCCTTTTTACTCTACTTATTACGGATTCAATAAAACTCATAGAACCTCCCTTATTTATCTCTTAGTATCTCAAATATTTCTCTTTTTTCATTACTATAAAATTCTTTCTTTTTATATCTTTTAAAGAAAGCAACCATCTTAGAAGGAAAAGAAACAACTAATTGATTAAATTCAACTACAGTATCATTATAAAACTTAATGGCACCAATAATATTTTCTTCATTCGTATTTAATTCTTCTAAAATATTCATTAAAGTATCACTCTTTAATAATTTTTCATGTTCATCAATTGTTTTAAATAAATTATTATAAATCATCTTTAAAGTATTATGAGTTTCAAAATGATTCATTCCTTCTAATGAAATATCTAATCCCTCTAAAACATTCTCTTTTTTTAATTCTTTTTCAATAATTGGTCTACATCTTTCCAATAATTCTTTCTTTTTCTGTAAATATAAATCAATATCTTCTTCTGCTTTATCTATTTTTATAATAACAAGTTGAAATCGATTATTACAAAAGATAAACAACAATAAGAAAATTAATAATACAATAATTAAAGCAATAATTCCATATAGCATATAAATACCTCCATACTATAGAAATTATATCAAAAAGACTCATTTTCTACAAGGACTTGTGAAAAAATAATAAATAATAATATAAAATTAATAGTTGGAATTATAATAGGAATCCTCATCTCAGGAAAAACCGTATATGCTGCAAAATATGCAGATTGACAATATGGTGTATGTATAAAAAGAAATGGAACTGAGCACTGTTTTAGAGGAAGAAATTGCTAGGCAGAAAGTGAACATGTACAAGTTGTATTTAGTGATATTAGCTGCTATGGTGACTCCTCTTACGTCCACTGCGATGCTTCAAATTTCACCTGCCGCGTCTATTCGAATGGCCTCGTGGCCTGCTTCTATAACGGTACGGGCGAGCGCTGCGGTGTGGCGACGAATTGTGCGAGAGGCGTAAGTGTAGGAACGGGGAAAAATAATTCAAAAAATATCATCTATAAATATTAATATTTACAAGTACTTCCAAAGTACTTTTTTTATGCCATAGTCTGTCCAATACTAGTACTTTCTATTTCATCAAATGTAGGATCCGTTTCTTTTGGTTCGGTTCCTTTCAAAAAATAGACCAGTTTTGTATTTTTAGTAGTATCAGAAAGAGGCTTACCAGAAATTGGTTCCACTAACATTCCCACAACATTATTAGGCTTTTCATACCAACCATCTTCACTAGAAACATCTTTTTCTAATTTTTCTACAGTCTGATACCAAATATTTTGAGAATATTTATAATCATTAGTAGTAAGTTCTGTATTATCATCGTATCCTATCCAAACAGCACATAAGACATTTTTATTAAAACCAATATTCCAATTATCTGTACTAGTAGTACCACTCTTTAATCCATAAGTATGTTTCAACTTAGCCGCAAGACCAATACCCGTAGGATAATTATAATCAATATAACTAGAATCATATGTTGCGGTAAGTAAATTATTTAAAATAAAAACTAAACTAGGATTTAATACTAAATTCTTTTCATCATTTCTTTCATATAATAGATTTCCATGACCATCTTCTACTTTTCGAATGAAATGAGCTTCCACTTTATAACCAAGATTAGCAAAGGCAGAATATCCTTGAGCCATCTGCAAGATGTTAATCTCATTTGTACCTAGAGGAAGAGAAGGAATTTTTTCTAGTTTCTCAGTAATTCCAACTCTTCTAGCAACGTTAATCAAAGCATCTTCTCCTAAAAATAAATGAGTTTTTACGGCATAAATATTATCACTATAAGCAATTGCTGTTGCCATAGAAATAGGTTTATCCCCATACTTATCATTATAATTGACTGGGGAATAAGTTTTATCTTTATCCAGAAAGAAGGTAGTAGCTTGACTGGTAAAACTAGAACTAGCAGTAAATCCATTTTCTAAAGCAGCATAATATAAATAAGGTTTCATGGTAGATCCAACTTGTCTACTAGAGGATAAAGCTCGATTATAAGAAGAAACATTATAATCTTTCCCACCAACTAAAGCAATGACTCCACCATCATTAGGATTCATAACAACAGAACTTACTTCTAAAGAAGTATCACTAGGAAGATTATTCTTTACATTTTCTTCTAATACTTTTTGAGCATTATAATCAAAAGTCGTATAGATTTTTAATCCATCTACATCACTATAATTATTAGGAATTTTTTCAATACTTTTCAATTCATCAATCACAGCGTCTAAATAGTAATAAATACTACTTAAACTTTCTTTTTCACTATCTCCAACAATTACTAATTTCTCTTGATAAGCATCTTCTTTTTCTTTTTCCGTAATAATTCCATTCTGAACAAGTAAATTTAAAATCATGTTCTGTCTCTTTTTAGCCGCTTCAAAATGAGTAATAGGAGAATAATTACTAGGTGCCTTAGGAATTCCTGCTAGTAAAGAGGCTTCTGCTAAAGATAAATCTTTTGCTTTCTTTCCAAAATAAAACTTACTAGCGTTTTCAATTCCATACATACCATGACCATAATTAATCGTATTTAAATATCCTTCCAATATTTCATTTTTACTATAATGTGCTTCTAAACGAAGGGTATACCAAGCTTCATCCCACTTTCTTTTCCAAGTTTTATCAAAATCTAAGAATAAATTTTTTGCATACTGTTGTGTAATTGTAGAAGCCCCTTGATCCCAATTCTTATTTTGAAAATTAGTAATTAAAGCTTTGATAATTCTTAAAAAATCAAAACCAAAATGCTTATAAAAATTCTTATCTTCGCAATAGATAGTAGATAAAATAAGATTTTCACTAATATCGTTTAATTCTACCCATTCCATTCCCCCACTACCTTTAAAAAACTCATTACCACTAGTATCATATAAAGTAATATTATTTGCGCTATTAATGGGAACACTAGGTGAAAATTTTACATATAAATAGATTCCTCCAAAAGATAGAATAAGAATAAGGAGAAAAAAGAAAAATATCCGAATCATTTTTTTAATTAATCTCATTCATGAATCACCTTTAATAGTATTGAAAAGAAATAAAATTTTATGTATAAAAATAGAGATAATTGTGTTATAATTTTGTCAATTATTGAAGTAGGTGAAGTTATGCCCAAAATAGATTTATCTATTACAATAGAAAATCAAAATAATAAGAATCATTTACAAACAAAAGCAATCATAATAGAGGATGAAATCATCTATAAAGAAAAAGATGATACTTTAACTCACTTCAATTATGAAAAGAATAGTTTAGTAAGAGAAAATAAAGACCTTATCATGAATTATACTTTTATAGAGAATCAAAAAACAGAAGGAACAATTAAGGTAAAGGAATTTAATAAAAAAATAAAAGTCTTCATAGAAACAAAAGAAATAAAAAAAGAGAATCATGATATAGAAATAGAATTTATAGTAGAAGACAATCATTTCATTTATAGAATCGAGGAGATAAAATGAGTATTTTGAAAGAATTAGAAAAAGATATCATTCAATTAATAGAAAAAGCTGGCTATCATACAGATAAATTATATTTAGAGGAATCAAATAGAAAAGATTTAGGAGAATATCAATTAAACGATGCGATGCAACTAGTAAAAACATATCATAAAAATCCAAGAGAGATTGCCAGTGACATTGTAGCTGTTCTAGAACAAGATAGTAGATTTCAAAATATCAATATTGCAGGACCAGGTTTTATTAATTTCTCTTTTAGTGAGGAATATATTTATGAAATATTAAATAAGATGAACGATGATATTTTCTCTAATATTGATAAAAAAGAAAAGAAAAAGATTATTATCGATTACGGAGGAGCTAATGTTGCGAAAGCTCTTCATGTTGGTCATTTAAGAAGTGCTAATATCGGAGAAGCTCTAAAAAGACTAAGTAGAGCAATGGGTTATGAAACATTAGGAGATGCTCATCTTGGAGATTATGGAAGACCACTAGGATTTGTTGTCTTAGAAATCATGAAAAGATATAAAAATCTTCCTTTTTTCGATGAAAATTATACAGGAAATTATGAAGAAATTGATTTACCAATAACAAATGAAGAATTAGAAAAACTATATCCAATTGCTTCAGAAAAAGCAAAACAAGATCCTGAGTATTTAGAAGAAGGAAGATTAGTTACTTCTAAAATACAAAATCATGAAAGAGGATATTATGATCTATGGAAAAAAGTAGTAGAAATCTCCAAAAAAGATATTAAAAATGTCTATGATACCTTAAACACAGAATTTGATTTATGGTTAGGAGAAAGTGATGCAGAAGTATATATACCAGAATTACAAAGAATATATGAAGAAAAACAATTATTAGTAGATAGTGAAGGTGCTAAGATAATTGAAATATCCAAAGAGGAAGATACTTCTCCTATGCCTCCCTTACTATTTATTAAATCAAACGGAACGATATCTTATGAAACAACAGATCTCGCAACCATTTTACAAAGAAAAAAGGAATTTAATCCAGATGAAATATGGTATGTCGTAGATGGTAGACAATCCCTTCACTTTGAACAGACATTTAGAGCGGCACGTCTAGGACAATTAGTAGAGGATAATGTAGTACTAGAACATATTGACTTTGGTACGATGAATGGCAAAGATGGAAAACCTTTCAAAACAAGAGATGGCGGAGTCATGACACTAAAAAATTTGATTGAATTAGTAACCAATGAAACAAGAAAGAAAATATCTACCGAGGTAACGGAAGAAGAAAAAGAAGAAATCTCAACTACCGTAGCCGTAGCTGCCTTAAAATATGCAGATTTATTACCATATAGAAGTACCGATTATGTCTTTGAAATAGAAAAATTCTCAAGTTTAGAAGGAAAAACAGGACCTTATATTCTATATTCAACCATTCGTATGAAATCTCTTTTAAATAAAGTAGAAACAGAAGAAAGAAAAATCAGGAAACTAAAAGGAAAAAGTGAAAGAGAAATTGCCCTACTCCTTCTAAGTTTACAAAAGGTAATGGAAAAATCTATTGAAACAAAAAGTTTAAATGAAATAGCAGAATATTTATACAAATTAACATCATCTTATAATACATTCTATGGAGAAAATAGAATATTAACAGAAGTTGATGAAGAATTAAAAACTTCTTGGATAACGTTAACACAAATAGTTTATAATACCAATATGCTCCTATTAGATATTTTAGGAATAAAAGTTCCTAAAAAAATGTAAAAAAAAGGTTGCGTATAGAAAAGATATATGTTATAAATTTATTGGGCTTTTTTTAGACCCACACAAAAAAATATAATTAACATATAATGTTAAAATATAGGAGGACTACTTATGAGTCTTAAAACAATGAAAAAAGAAGAATTAGAATTAATGTCAAACAAAGATATTGCAGAAATCATTTTAACAGAAAGTAAAAGAAAAATGAATACTGCAGATTTGTTTAAAAAAATCATGAAATTATTAGAATTACCAGAATCTGTATTTGAGAAAAAAATTGCTGATTTTTATACAGCATTATCTACCGATAAAAGATTCATATTATTAGACAATGGAAAATGGGATCTTAGAAGCAATCATACTTCTGATAAAGTAATTAAGATATCTGATGATGAGGATGAAGAAGAAGAGGAAGAAGAAGATCTTGATGAAAAACAAGATGAGGATGAAGATAGCTTAGACGAAGATAATTATGATGATACAGAAGACGAAGATTTTGATGATGATACAAATGAAGAATTAAAAGACTTAGTAGTTATAGATGAAGATGAATTAGAACTAGAACAATAATCTAGTTTTTTTCATAAAAGAAATATGATATAATAGGACTGATTACGAGAAATAAGGGTGAAATTATGATAGAAAGATTAGAAGCAACATTAGAAAAGTATAACAATTTAGAACTAGAATTAACAAAACCAGAAGTATTAAGTGATATCAAAAAAACAAAAGAATATTCGAAGGAAATGAGTGAATTAGAAGATATCGTTAATTGTTATAAGAAATATAAAAAGGTATTAGAAGATATTGAAAGTACCAAAGAAATGACAAAAGATAAAGAATTAGAAGAAATGGCAAAAGAAGAATTAAAGAATCTAGAAGAGGAAAAAGAACAACTAGATAAAGAGTTAGAAATTCTACTAATTCCAAAAGATCCAAATGATAGTAAAAATGTTATTATGGAAATAAGAGGAGCTGCTGGAGGAGATGAAGCCAATATCTTTGCAGGAGACTTATTTAGAATGTATACTAGATATGCTGAAAAACAAGGCTTTTCTTATCAAGTATATAACTCCGTAGATGGGACAGCAGGAGGATTTAGTCAAATAGAATTAATCATAAAAGGAAAAGGAGCGTATTCTCTTTTAAAATATGAAAGTGGTTCTCATCGAGTACAACGTGTACCTGTAACAGAATCCAATGGAAGACTTCAAACTTCTACCGCAACAGTATTAGTAATGCCAGAAGCAGATGATGACATTGAAATCGATATTAATCCAAATGATATCAGAGTAGATATCTATCGTTCTAGTGGAAATGGTGGACAAGGAGTAAATACAACAGATTCTGCTGTAAGAATTACTCACTTACCTACAGGATTAGTAGTAACTTGTCAAAATGAAAGAAGTCAAATTCAAAACAGAGAACAAGCTATGAAAGTATTAAAATCTCGTCTATATGAATTACAAATGCAAGAAAAAGAAGAACAAGAAGGAATGATGAGACGTAGTAAAATAGGAACAGGAGATCGTGCTGAAAAAATCAGAACTTACAATTATCCTCAAAATAGAGTAACAGATCACCGTATTGGATATACAACAAACAACTTAGATAGAATTATGGATGGAGCACTAGATGATGTAATCAATGCACTAATACAAGAAGATCAAAAAAGAAAATTACAAGGAGAAGAAGAATAAGATTATGAGAGTAGAAGATTTATTAATATATGGAAAAAGTCATTGTCATTCTACTCACGCAAAAATATTACTAGCAGAATTATTAGAAAAAAATCCTTTAGAATTACTTTTATATTTAGATGATATAGTAAGTGAAGAAAAAGTAAATCTCTATAAACAAGAAATAAAAGCCTTAGAAGAAGGAAAACCACTTCAATATGTATTAGGATATGTAAATTTCTATGGAACAAAATTTAAAATTGATGAAAGATGCTTAATTCCAAGATTTGAAACAGAAGAACTAGTAGAACAAACAATTATAAAGATAAAGAAATATTTTTCTAATCCAATTGATATAATTGATTTAGGATGTGGAAGTGGAGTAATTGGTCTATCTTTAGAAAAAAAAGTATCCACAAATACAATAGATTTAGTAGATATTTCCAAAGAAGCTTTAGAATTAACAAAAGAAAACATCAATTATCTAAATTCAAAAGCAAATACCATAGAAAGTGATTTTTTTAACAAGATAGATAAAAAATATGATGTTATTATCAGTAATCCACCTTATATTAAAGAAAAGGAAGAAATAGAACAAATTGTGAAAGATAACGAACCTAGTATTGCTTTATATGGAGGAGAAGATGGCTTAGATTGTTATAAAAAGATTCTAGAAAATATTACTCCACATATGAAAGAAAGATGTTTAATTGCTTTCGAAATAGGATGTGAACAAGGAGAAGAAATCTCTTCCATCGCAAAAGAGTATTTAGATGATATTAAAATAGAAATCAAAAAAGACTTACAAAATAGAGATAGAATGTTATTTATTATGAAAAATTTAGAATAAAAAAAAGAAAGAAACCTCACTATAGAATTGAAAGAGAGGTTTTTTATTTGAAAAAAATAGTAATAATAGCTAGTTTAGTAATAGTCATATTATCTATCATAAAAGAAGAGAAAATCATAATACCAAAAGAAGTAATCCGATTTCGAGTAATTGCGAACTCTAATGAAGAAATTGATCAACAAGTAAAAAAAGAGGTTGTGAAAAACGTAACGCCATTGATTAAAAAAATGAATCAGTTAACTACTTTAGAAGAATCCAGAAATTATATACAAGAAAATCTTCCTCAATTCACAGAAATTGTGGATAAAACTTTAGAAAACAACAATTATGAAAAAAAATTCACAATAAACTATGGAAAAAATTTTTTTCCTAAAAAAAACTATCAAGATATTATCTTTGAGGAAGGAGAGTATGAATCTCTAGTCATTACTCTAGGAGATGGTTTAGGAGATAATTTTTGGTGTCTATTATTCCCACCTGTTTGTTTATCGGACCAAGAAAATGATAAGGTTGAGTATAAATCCTTTCTAAAAGAAATCCTAGAAAAGTATTTTTAAAGAACATATAGAATAGAATATATAAGGTGATGAAATGAAAATCCTTATATATAGTTTAATCGCAATCAGTCTAAGTATGGATGCTTTTTCATTAGGAATTTCTTTAGGTACTTTAGATTTGTTAAAAAAAGAGAAAAAGGAATTAGTAAGTATTATTGGATTATTTCATTTTATCATGCCACTCATTGGATATCGTATTGGAAATCAATTAATACAAATATCTAGTAAAAATATGAATTATCTAGTTTCTTTCATTTTTCTTGTTCTTTCAATAGAAATGGCATATGAAAAGAGTGAAGAAAACAAAATCATTTCATTTACTGTTTTAAAAATTATTCTTGTAGCAGTAACTGTTAGTATCGATAGTCTAGCAATAGGATTTGTTTATGGATTGAAAAAAGAATTCTTTTTTCTAGCAGTACCTATTATTTCTATATCTAGTATGATATTTACGTATAGTGGATTAAAAATAGGAACTTATTTATCGAATAAATATCAAGAAAAAGGAAAAAAGATAGGAATTGGTATTTTATTATTATTAGGTCTAAAGAATTTATTATTCCATTAGTTTACGACAAATCATAAAAGAAAAGTCAGAATGAATTGACAAAAAACAGTTTACTTTTATAATATTAAAGTGGGTGATAAGAATGTTAGTAAATTTTAAAGAAATGCTTAGTCAAGCAAAAGAAAATCATTATGCAGTTCCTCACTTTAATATCAATAATTTAGAGTGGACAAAATACATTTTAGAAGTATGTCAAGAAATGAATATACCAGTCATTTTAGGAGTTAGTGAAGGAGCCTTAAAATATATGGGAGGTCCTCATACAGTAACAGGTATGGTAAATGGACTAATAGAAGATAAACAAATTACGATTCCTGTATGTCTTCACATTGATCATGGACAAAGTTTTGATACTTGTAAAAAAGCAATTGATGCTGGTTTTTCTTCAGTAATGATTGATGCTTCTAAACATGAATTAGAAGAAAATATAAGAATTACAAAAGAAGTAGTTGATTATGCTCATGAAAGAGGAGTTACCGTAGAAGCAGAAGTAGGTCACATAGGAGGAACAGAAGATAATGTATCAAGTAGTATCTATAATGCGAGACTAGAAGAATGTGTCGAATTATATGAAAAAACAGGAATTGATGCAATTGCTCCTGCATTAGGAAGTGTTCATGGTTTCTATAAAGGAGAACCAAATCTAGATTTTGATACTATGAAAAAAATAAATGATGCTCTCCCAATACCTCTTGTATTACATGGAGGAAGTGGTATTCCAGATGATAAAATTCAAAAAGCAATTGAATCTGGCATTTCAAAAATTAATGTAAATACAGAATTACAATATAGTTTTTCAACAGCAGTAAGAAAATTCTTACAAGAAGATGAAAAAGCTTATGATCCACGAAAAGTAATCGGTAGTGGAGAACAAGCTATGAAAGAGACAATTAAGAAAAAAATCGAATTATTTCAAACAAAATAATATTTTCAGGAGGGTAAAATGAAAATAATTGAAATAGAAGGTGGAAGAAGTTTAGAAGGAAGTATCCGTATAGGTGGAGCCAAAAATGCCATTGTTGCGTTAATCCCAGCAGCTATTTTAACAGATGAAGAAGTAACGATATGCAATGTTCCAGAAATAACGGATACAAATGCTTTATGTGATATTCTAGACCTACTACACGTTAATTATAATCGTTCTACAGAAAGCATAGTAATCAATCCAAAAGAGATTATAAATACAGAAATCTCAGAACAATATTCTAAAAAATTAAGAGCTTCTTATTATTTTATGGGAGCATTATTAGGAAAATATAAAAAGGCAGAGATGTATTTTCCAGGAGGTTGTTCAATTGGAGCAAGACCCATTGATTTACATTTAAAGGGTTTTGAAGCTTTAGGAGCAACGGTTAGAAGTGAAAAAAATAAATACATCGTAGAAGCAGAAGAATTAAGAGGAGCAAATATTTACTTAGATATTGCTTCCGTAGGTGCAACTATCAACATTATGCTAGCAGCAGTAAAGGCCAAAGGAAAAACAATTATCGATAATGCAGCCAAAGAACCAGAAATCGTAAATATCGCTACTTTTTTAAATAATATGGGCGCTAAAATAACAGGAGCAGGAACTTCAACCATTAAAATCGAAGGAGTAGATTATTTACATAAATGTTTCCACGAAGTGATACCAGACAGAATAGAAGCAGGAACTTATATCATTATAGGAGCTTTATGTGGAAAGAATTTAAAAATTGATAATGTCATACCAGAACATGTGGATTCTCTAATCTCAAAATTAGAGGAAATAGGAGTAGAATTAGAAGTAGGACAAGACTATGTAAGAGTATTAGAAAGTACGAATGAATTAAAACCAACTACCATCAAAACAGCTGTTTATCCAGGATTTCCAACGGATTTGCAACAACCATTTACCGTATTATTAACCAAAGCTAGTGGAAAAAGCAAAGTAATGGAAACCATTTGGGAAAACAGATTTATGCATATTCCGTATTTAAAAGCCCTAGGAGCAGATATTGAAGAAAAGAATCAAACCGCTACAATCATAGGACCAACGGAATTAACAGGCTGTGAAGTAGTCGCAACAGACTTAAGAGCAGGAGCCGCAATGGTAGCCGCAGCTTTAATCGCAACAGGAAAAACAACCATTACTTCAGCAGAACATATTTTAAGAGGATATGAACAAATTGTAGAAAAACTAAGTTCTGTAGGTGCTAAAATAGAAATAAAAGAAATATAATGAAATAGTTATATTTCTTTTTTTGGAGGAAAAATGAATAAAATTATAAAATTAATTATTCTAATTCTATTAAGTCTATCCGTATTTTATATTTATAATGATACCAAAAAATCTAATAGGAAAATTCTAGTACTAGGAGATTTCCTATCAAAACAAAATAATAATTACTTAGATTATTTTAATCAAATACAATTATCAAATAATAGAAAAATAACCATTAATAAGAAATATATTCAAGAAGATTTAACAATTCATGAAACTCTTCTCTTATTAAAACAACCATCTTTAAAAAAAGATTTATTAGAATCTCATTTTCTAATAATTAATCTAGGTTTAAATGATTATTTATATAAAATAACATTAAAAGAAAAACATATTACAAGTAATAATCCATTAGAAGAAGAACAAATAGAATTAACAAAATTATTAAAAGAAATTAAAAAGTACTATAAAAATACAATCTTAGTAATTGGATATCCCAAAACAGAAAACAAGATAGATAATATCTATCGAGATAGAGTAAATACGATTTTAAAAGAAAAAGAAATTATATACTTAGATACTTATCATTTAATCGATAATAGTCTTTCCTATACAGATCAAAACAAGCAAATATCGATAAGATTAGAAAAAATACTTGAAAAAGAACAAATTATTTGATATAGTATAAAAGCGAATTGAATTACTATGACAAGTATTTGTCATGGCGGAAGGAGAGATTAGAATGAAAAAAGATATCCATCCAGAAATTAAAGATTGTACAGTAACATGTGCATGTGGAGAAAAATTTACTTGTAAATCAACAAAAAGTGAAATTAATGTTGAAGTATGCTCAAAATGTCATCCTTTTTATACAGGAAAACAAAACAGAGCATCTCGTGCAGGACGTGTTGATAAATTCAATAAAAAATATGGATTTGATAAAAAAGAAGAAGCTGAATAAAAGAAGCTTCTTTTTCTTTCGAAAAATAAAAAGAAATTATGATATACTTATGATATGAAATAAGAAAGAGGAGAATAATATGAAAATAGGTTTAGCAGCAGATCATAGAGGATTTCAATTAAAAGAGTATTTAAAAGAAGAACTAGTAAAAAGAAATTATGAAATAATAGATTTTGGTACAAATAGTGAAGAATCAACAGATTATCCTGATTATGCCTTTTTATTAGGAGAAAACATAAAGAATCATCAAGTAGACTATGGAGTCGCAATCTGTGGCTCTGGGATAGGAATTAGTATTGCTTGTAATAAAGTAAAAACAGTCCGTTGTGCAAAAGTTGATAATGTAGAAGAAGCCAAAATAACTAGAATTGATAATAATAGTAATATTGTAGCATTTAGTGAAAAAATAGAGAAAGAAGAAGCACTAAATATTGTATTAACTTTTATTTCAACACCATTCTCTGAATTAGAAAAACATCATAGAAGAGTAAATAAAATATTAGAATATGAGGAAAAGAATCTATGAAAGGGAAATTTTTCTTATATATCCTAGTATCTATCCCCGTTATATGGTCAATGGAATCTATTAATATCAATAAAATATTTAAACAAAATAGAGTATTACAAGCAAGAATAGTATATTTTCTACTTGGTATTTCTCTTATATACTTAGTAACAAATTTCTTTTGGGATTTATTCACTTCTGTAAAAATCGTTTAAAAAGAAGAATAAATTCTTTTTTTTTGTTCATAATGATATTGAGGTGATAAGAGAATGGAAAGAAGAATTAAGATTCATTATATGCCACTTGCTATTGCCATTTTTATTTTTTTACCATTATTTACTACATTATTATATTTAACAGGGAATCTTAAGATGAGTGAAGAAGAAGTAGATGATGTAGAATATGTATCAAACGAAGTAATTGAAGATACCGTTCCAGTTGTAAATACCGCAAAAAGGATTATTAAACCCTATACAAGTACTGATGTTAAAGTATTAAAATCTTACTATGATGAAAATGCAAATGAAGAGGAACAAATAAATTCTATTATTCTTCATGATAATACGTATATTCAAAATACAGGAATTGATTATGGAAGTGATAATATCTTTGATGTAGTCTCAATCTTAGAAGGTACAGTAGAAAGTATTAAAGAAGATAGTTCATTAGGAAAAACAATTCATATAAAACATAGTAATGGTTTAATATCAATCTATCAAAGTTTAAGTGAAATAATGGTAAAAAAAGGAGAAATAGTATCTCAAGGTCAAGTAATTGCAAGAAGTGGTACAAATGAATTAGATAAGGAATTAGGAAATCATCTTCATTTTGAAATCTATGAAAATGGTAAATCTCAAGATCCAAATAATTATTTAGAAAAAGAAATCGTTATGAAAGAGGAATAAATCTCTTCTTTTTTTTTGAAAATCTTCATATTCTATTATAAAGTAAGAAAAATATGGTAAAATATTAATGGAGGTATGGTATATGCTAGCAAGAGATATCGGAATAGATTTAGGAACCACAAATGTATTAATATATTTGAAGGGGAAAGGAATCGTATTAAATGAACCAAGTATCGTAGTAGTAGATACAGAAACAAAAAAAGTAATTGCTGTTGGAAAAGAAGCAAATGTTATGTTAGGAAGAACTCCAGGAAAAGTAAAAGCAATAAAACCTATGAAAGATGGAGTAATAGCTGATTTTGAAATAGCAGAAATCATGTTAAAGGAGTTTATCAAAAAAGCAAAAGCAAGACGAGCAATCGCAAGACCAAGAATATTAATCTGTTGTCCAACAAATATTACACCAGTAGAAAAAAATGCAATAAGAGAGGCAGCAGAACAAGCAGGGGCAAGAAAAGTATATATTGAAGAAGAACCAAAAGTTGCGGCAATTGGAGCTGGAATGGATATTTCCCTACCAGTTGCGAATATGGTAATAGATATTGGAGGAGGAACTACAGATGTTGCAGTATTATCCATGAATGGAATCGTATCATCTTCTTCTATTAAAATAGCAGGAAATACTTTAAATCAAGATTTAATTAAATATATGAAAGAAAAATATCATTTATTAATTGGAGAACCAACAGCAGAAGAAATTAAGATTAACTTTGCCAATATTTATAAACCAAGTAAAAAAGAGAAAAAAGAAGTAAAAGGAAGAGACTTAATAACAGGTCTTCCTAAAAAAATAGAGATTACTCAAAATGAAACAAAAATTGCTTTAGAAGAAAGTATTAATAAAATCATAAAAGTAATTAAAAATGTCCTAGAACAAACTCCTCCAGAATTATCCTCAGATATTGTGGAAAAAGGAATTATTTTAACAGGAGGGGGATCTCTTCTTACAGGATTAGTGGAATTATTAGAAGAAGAATTAACCATTCCAGTTCTAATATCAGAATCTCCTTTAACTTGTGTTGCAGAAGGAACAGGAGTATTGTTGGGAAATGTAAAACAATTACAAGAAGAATAAAGAATTCTTGAGAAAACGTCCAGGAATTCTTTTTTTCTTTCTATTTTATCAGTTTTTTGTTATAATCTTTTTAAGTGAGGGATGAAATATGAAACAACAATTAATTGATGCCTCAAAGATAGTACTAACAACATTTGTATTTTCAGGACTTATTATGTTTTTAATGAGAAAAGTAGCTATTCATATCAATGCGATGGATATACCAAGAGCAGAAGAGGGAAATAGACATATTCATAAAAAAGCAACTCCAAAATTAGGAGGAGTTGGAATCTTTCTAGCTTTCCTATTAGGATATATGCTCTTTGGAGAACAAAGTATTCGAATGAATTCTATTTTAATAGGTAGTTTTATTGTTATATTAACAGGAATTGTAGATGATATAAATCCAATAAGAGCCTCTTATAAATTATTAGGTCATATTATAGCCGCTATGGTAATTGTATTTTATGGAGGAATCTTACTCGATAACATTACAGCCTTTGGTTTTTCAATAGACTTTGGAAGACTTGCTTATCCAATTACTATTTTATTTATAATTGCCTGTACCAATATTATCAATTTAATAGATGGTTTAGATGGCTTAAGTGGCGGAATTTGTAGTATTTTCTACATTACAATCGCTATTATAGGATTCTATCAAGGAAGATTTGGAAGTTTAGTAATGACTCTAACATTAATAATGTTAGGTTCTACTCTAGGATTCCTTCTTCATAATTTTCATCCAGCTAAGATATTTGCGGGAGACTGTGCAACTTTTATGGGATTTATCATTGCGGTCATTACTTTATTAGAATTTAAAGGACCAGCATTAATTTCCTTTTTCGTACCAGTCGCAATCTTAGGAATTCCTATATTAGATACTTTATTTGCTATTATCAGAAGACTATTAAAAGGACAACCTCCTTTTCAAGCAGATAGGCAACACTTACATCATCAATTACTAGGAATGAACTTTTCTCAAACAACTACTGTATTAATAATTTATGGAATCAACATTTTATTCGCAACAGCATCCATTCTATTTACTCTAGTAGATCCTAAAATGGGACAAATCCTATTTGGAATCATATTTATTATAGTATTATGGTTTGTTTTACATACAACAATTATTTCTGATAAAAATCCAGAAAGAACAGAAAAAATAATGAATAAAATTAAAATTAAAAAGAAAAAGACAGATTAATGTTCTTTTTTTTTGCTTAGAATGGTAAAATGAGAAAGGTGAATAAAAATGATATACTTCATAATAATAGATAATAATAAAAAAATAATAGAAGAGAGCATTGATAAAGTTCTAATAAATTATGATATTGATTATAAAATAATAGATAAAAATACGAAAGATTATTTAACAAAAGATAATTTCAAAATATATATACTGAATGAAAAAGAACTGGAATTAGCAAAAACAATACGTTATGAACTAGATGATTGGCAATCAATTATCATAATGATAGGAAACAAGATAGAAAAACTAATAAAAGAAAGACTATTTGTACTAGACTATATTGATACGAATGATAATTTAAAAATGAATATGGAAAGAGATATTCAAATAGCATTAAAGAATTATGATAAAAGACCAAATAAATTAAAGTACACTTATAAAAAGACTATTTATAATATTGATTACTATAAAATACTATATATAGAAAAAGAACAAGAGAACAAAAGATGTCTTATCAAAACAAAAGATAATACTTATTATATTCAATCTACTTTATCAAATTTAATGAAACAATTAGATAATAGATTCATAAAATGTAGTAAAAGTCACATTATTAATATAGAACAAGTGGACTATTATGACATAAATAAGAATTTAATAGTATTAAAAAACCAAGAAATCATTTATTCTATCTCGGGTAGTCAAAAGAAGAAAATTCAAGATAAACTTCGTTCCCAATAATCGAATTATGTCGAAATATGAATAAAATCTCTTAAAAAGAATCCATAATCTACCATTTGAAGGAAAAAACAATTATTATAAATAATTTTTGTTAGAATGATTATGCCAATGAAATGGTAGAATGTGAGGTGGTAAGAGGTGATGACCGGACGCGTGAAATGGTTTAATAATGATAAAGGATATGGTTTTATTGGATTCAAAGAAAACGAAGATATATTTGTTCATTATTCAGCAATTGAACAAGAAGGATATAAAACTTTATCAGAAGGACAAATGGTAGAATTTAAATTAATTGAAACCAGTAAAGGACTTCAAGCAATTAATGTAAAATTATTAAAAGAAAATGCTTCCTTATAAAAAGGTAGTATTTTTTCTCTAGCTATGTTATAATAAAAATACAAAGGAGGTAATCGTATGGAAATAAAAATACATGGTGATAAGTTAAAAATTACGAAAGCTATGAGCGATTATATTGAGGAGAAACTAGAAAAATTAGATAAATATCTAGAAAATAGTGATAATGTTCACGCAAACGTCATAGTTAAAGTAAAAAATCATGAACAGATAGTAGAAATTACCATACCATTAAAAACTGTAATTTTAAGATCTGAGGAGACTCAAGATGACTTCTATGCAGCTGTTGATAAAACAATTGATAAACTAGAAAGACAATTAAGAAAGAATAAAACAAAAATAATGGCTAAACAAGCAAAAACACATGTTGATTTCATTTTCCCAGAAATGGAATATAAAGACGAAGAAGAAAATGAAAGTAAAATTGTAAAAAGAAAGAAAATTGAAGTTAAGCCAATGAATGAAGAAGAAGCAATTCTTCAAATGGAACTATTAGGACATCAATTTTATATGTATAGAGATGCAGATACTGATAAAGCAACTGTTATCTATAAAAGAAATGATGGAAACTATGGTGTAATTGAATCAAATTAATTAATAGGAAGGAAGAAATTCCTTCCTTTTCTTTCTATTCAATAGATTTCCATGAAAATTACTTTCTTTTATTAAAAATATTTGTTAAAATAATATCTTGAAGGAGATGATTAAATGAAAATATTAAGAAAATTATTTGATCATGATTATAAAGAATTAAAAAGATTCCGTGCAATAGCTGATAAAGTAATGGAATTAGAAGAAGAATACTCTAAACTTACTGATACAGAATTACAAAATAAAACAGAAGAGTTTAAGAAAAGATTAAAAGATGGAGAAACCTTAGAGGATATATTAGTAGAAGCTTTTGCTACTGCTAGAGAAGCATCTTGGAGAATAATAGGAGAAAAGCATTTCTATGTACAGATTTTAGGAGGCCTTGCAATCCACTATGGAAATATTGCGGAAATGAAAACTGGTGAAGGAAAAACTTTAACTTCAGTACTTCCAGCTTATTTAAATGCCTTAACAGGAGATGGAGTTCATATTATTACAGTAAATGAATATCTAGCTTCTCGTGATGCTGAATGGATGGGAGGAATCCACAAATTTTTAGGATTAACAGTAGGTGTTAATACAAGAGAAATGTCTCCACAAGAAAAACAAGCAGCTTATAATTGTGATATTTTATACTCTACAAACAACGAAGTTGGATTTGATTACTTAAGAGATAACATGGTTGTTAGAAAAGAAGATAGAGTTCAAAGAAAACTAAATTTTGCTATTATCGATGAAGTAGATTCTGTTTTAATTGATGAAGCTAGAACTCCATTAATTATTTCAGGTGGAGAAATGGCTAATGCAAATTTATATATTCAAGCAGATAAATATGCAAAAAGTTTAAAGATTGAAAAAGATTATATCTATGATGAAAAGACAAAGAGTGTTAATTTAACAGAAGAAGGAGCAGATAAAGCAGAAGCAATGTTCCATGTTAAAAATCTATATGATGTAGATAATACTACTTTACTTCATTTTATTAATCAAGCTTTAAGAGCAAACTATTCAATGAAAAAGGATGTAGACTATGTTGTACAAGATGGAGAAGTTGTTATCGTAGATCAATTTACAGGACGTTTAATGAAAGGAAGAGCATACTCTGATGGACTTCATCAAGCAATTGAAGCAAAAGAAGGAGTAACGATTAATCAAGAAACAAAAACACTCGCAACTATCACCTTCCAAAATTTATTCAGAATGTATAAAAAATTATCAGGTATGACAGGTACAGCAAAAACAGAAGAAGAAGAGTTTAGAAATATTTATAACATGTACGTAATTGAAATACCAACTAATAAAGAAGTAATAAGAATTGATGCTCCAGACTTAGTATATGCAACAAAAGAAGCAAAATATAAAGCAATCATTGAATTTGTAAAAGAAAGATATGAACAAGGACAACCTGTTTTAATTGGAACAATTGCGATTGAAACAAGTGAATTGATCAGTAATTTATTAAAACAAGCTCATATTCCACATGAAGTATTAAATGCTAAGAATCACGAAAGAGAAGCAGAAATCATTTCTAAAATTGGTCTTGGTAAATCAGTAACTATCGCAACCAATATGGCTGGACGTGGAACAGATATCAAACTATCAGATGAAATAAGAGAATTAGGAGGATTATGCGTTGTAGGTACTGAGCGTCATGAATCTCGTCGTATCGATAATCAGTTACGTGGACGTTCAGGACGTCAAGGAGACCCAGGATATACCCAATTCTTTGTTTCTATGAAAGATGATTTAATGGTAAGATTTGGTTCTGATAGAATTGGTGTTTTAATGCAAAATATGGGATTAGGAGATCAAGCTATTAGAAGTAAAACATTTACAAAATCAATTGGAACTGCTCAAAAAAGAGTAGAGGGAAATAACTTTGATATTCGTAAAAGTTTACTTCAATATGATGATGTCATGAATAACCAAAGAGAATTAATTTATGATAAAAGAAATCAAATACTAGATAATGATTCTATTCATGAAATGGTTTTAACTACTTTTAGACATCATATTGAAGACTTAGTAAAATCTCATATTCCACCAGAAGGATATTTAACAGAAGATGATTATAAAGAAATAACAGAATTTGTAAATGAAAATTTACTAAAAAAGAATATTAAGTTAGAAGATATTGTTAATCAAAAAGAAAATGAATTAATTGATTATCTTTCAAAACTAGTAATAGATGAATATGAAGCAAAATTAAAAGATATTCCAATAGAAGTAACACAAGAATTCGAAAAAGTAATTACTCTTCAAGTATTAGATAATTATTGGATGGAACATATTAATACGATGTCTCACTTAAGAGAAGGAATTCATTTACGTGGATATGCTCAAGAAGATCCATTAAGAGCATATACGATGGAGGGATTTGATTTATTTGATTCCATGCTTCAAAAAATAGACAAAGATGTATCTATCTTTCTATTAAAAGCAGAAATAAGACAAAATATTGAAAGAAAAGAACAAACAAAAAAATTACTAACAAACGATAGCGATGCAGAACCAGTAAAAAGGAAACCTAAAAGAAGTCAAAAAATAGGTAGAAATGATCCATGTCCATGTGGCTCAGGTAAGAAATACAAACAGTGTTGTGGAAAATAGCCGTAAAATAAGGGTTTGAGAAAATTTATGTGCACAAAAAAAGCACCATTTTTCTCAAATGTGCACAATTTGTGCACATAAAACTATAAAATATTCAAAATAATCACTTTAAAAGCTTATAAATAAAGGGATTAAATAATGTGCACATTTTAGTGAAATAATGAAACTAGCATATTGATTGCTAGTTTTTTCTTTGTTCAAAGGAAAGGACAGGGAACATTATGTCAGAAATAAGAATTATGAAAAGGGGAAAGGTTTATCAATATCGATTCGAAATTGCTTCAAGAGGAGGTGTAAGAAGATATATTAATAAAAGTGGATTCGATTCGAGAAAAGAAGCTCAAGAAGCAGGAGCAATTGCTTATAATGAATATTTTAAAACTGGAAGAAAACAAAAGATTAAAGATATGTCTTATGA
>CADBSF010000063.1 GCA_902797265.1 uncultured Erysipelotrichaceae bacterium | reverse complement strand
TTTTTAGTAATTCCCTTAACCATCTTTCTTTTAAGTTTACCAAAAGCACTTTTAAGGAATGATTTGTTAATAGGATTCAAAGTATTTTGGAATCAATCCAATACCTATAGTCAATATATTACATTAAATTTTCCAAATATTTATAGTATCTTTTTAAAAGGAGATTCTAATTTAATAATTACTCCAATAAAAGATTTAAAAATAATAGGCTGTCTTGTAACTCTTATGATATTGATTACTTTAACTTATTTTATTTATCGAAAAAAAATTATTTTTACAAAAAAAGCAATTATCGATTTTTCTATTCTTTCTATTTTAATTATGACTTTCTTTCTACCAGAAATGCATGAAAGATATTTATATTTAGGAGATGTACTTGCTATTTCATATTTGTTTGTGAATAGAAAAAAGTATTATTTATCAATCGGAATAGAAATAGTATCTTTATATGGATACATGTATTTATTATTTTCAGCTTTTGCAATTCCAATATCCTTAATAGGTATTTTATATTTATTCATAATAATTCTTTATACAAAGAATATTATTCAAGAATATTTCCTTTCTACATAGAAAGGAAAATACATGATATAATAAAAAAAGAGGAGTGATACGATGACATTTCAAGAAATAACAGAGATAGAATATCAAGAATTTTGGGAGAATCATCCTTTAAAAACATTTCTATCCTCTCCAGAAATATCAAAATTAAGAAAAAAAAGTAATTGGGAAACTTATTATGTAGGAGTAAAAGAAGATGATAAGTTAATTGCTTCTACGATGCTTCTTTCTCATAAAAGACATTTTTCAAAATATGAATTCTATTCTCCAAGAGGCTTTTTAATGGATTTTTCTAATGAAGAATTATTATCTTTTTTTACTAAAGAATTAAAAAAATATATCAAATCAAAAAAAGGATATATTTTAAGAATAGATCCTTATCTAATATATAAGGAAAGAGATATCGATGGAAATATAAAAAAGAATGGAATCGATAATTCTTCTGTTGTTTCTCATTTATTACAACTAGGATATAAAAGAGTAAAAGAAGAAAATATGGAACAAGTAGGGTGGATGTTTTCTTTAGACTTAGAAGGAAAGACAGAGGAAGATATTTTAAAAGAGATGAAACCAAATACAAGAAATACAATTAGAAAAACAGAAAAATTTGGAATTACCGTAAAAGAAATCTCATATGAAGAACTAGATAGATTTCAAAGTATTATGGAAGAGACCTCTAAAAGAAAAGGATTCTCTAATCGACAATTATCTTATTATCAAGAAATGTATCAATTGTTCCATGATAAAGAAGAAGTAAAATTCTTTATTACGGAATTAAATTTAAGAAATTATATTGATGGTTTAGAAAAAGAAAAAGAAGAAAAAGAAGAAAAGAAAAAAAGTCTAAGTGATGCCAAATACAATGATGGAGCAAAGAAGAATCTTGATAATGAAATAGCTTCCCTAGAGAAAAGAATAAAAGAATCTCAAGAAATTATAGAAAAAGAAGGAAAAGATATTATTACCTTATCAGGTTCTATGTTCATGTTAATCAAACCAGAAGTAATATATTTATCAAGTGGTAATTATGAAGAATATATGAAATTTAATTCTCAATATTTAATTCAATGGGAATTAATCAAATATGGAATCCAAAAAGGATTTAAAAAACATAATTTTTATGGGATACCTGCCAATATTAATACCCACCCAAAAGATTATGGAATCTATGAATTTAAAAGAGGATTTAATGGATATGTAGAAGAATTAATTGGAGAATATGAATTACCAATTACTTGGCATTATCAATTATTTAAAATCATTCATAGAATAAAAGGAGGAAAGTAAATGCATAAAACATATAAAACATGGGGAACTTGTTCTACTCAAATTGACTTTGATATTATCGATAATAAGATCTATAATTTAGTATTTACTGGTGGCTGTAATGGAAACTTAAAAGGAATTGCTGCCTTAGTAGAAGGACAAGATATAGAGAATGTAAAAGAAAAATTACAAGGAATCAAATGTGGTTTTAAAGAAACCTCTTGTCCAGATCAACTAGCAAGAGCTCTATCAGAATAAATGAAAAAAATAATAATCATAACCTTCTCAATTATCTTAGTTATCATAAGTACCCTAGCAGGAATACACTTCTATAAGGAATATCAAATAAAACATGCTTATAAATATGTAAAGTTAAAAAGAACAGAAATAGAAGTATTTGAAGATATTAAGCTAAAAGATTTAATCAAAGAAATAAATGGAACATTATTAAAGAATCAAACAATAGATACGACGAAAATTGGGAAACAAGAAGTAACATTTTCTTATAAAACAGATAAGAAAATAGTAGTTCCTTATACAATAGAGTTAAGTATTATCGATAAAACTCCACCGGTAATCAGCATGCCAAAAGAAAAAGTTGTAACAGAAAGTTCTATGACAAAAGAAGAATTACTATCCACACTATTCTGTGGAGATAATTATGATGATAAACCAAATTGTAGTTTGAAAGGAGAACTAAATTTAAAAAAAGTAGGAACCTATCAAGTAAAATTAATTGGTACCGATTCTTCGAACAATACCTCATCTTATTCTTTTCCTGTAAAAGTAGTTGCAAAGTCAAATAACAATTCAAATTCTAATACTTCTTCTAATACAGGAACCACTTCGTTTGAAGAAATAAAGAAAAACTATAAAACAGATAATACGCAAATAGGAATTGATATTTCTCATTGGCAAGGAGATATTGATTTTAAAAGAGTAAAAAAAGCAGGAGTAGAATTTGTCTATATTAGAGTAGGTAGAGGAGATGGAATTGGAAATGGTTATGTCTTAGATGATAAATTTAAAAAGAATATAGAAGGATTTAACAAAGTAGGAATTCCAGTAGGAGTATATTTCTACTCTTATGCAGCATCGATAGAAGATGCCAAAAAAGAAGCAGAATGGATTCTTTCTAAAATAAAAAAATATAAAGTAGAAAAAGAAATTGTCTTCGATTGGGAAAACTGGTCTTTCTATCAAGATTTTCATTTAAGTTTTTATCATCTAACAGAAATAGCGAACACATTTATCTCTACGGTAGAGAAGAAAGGTTATAAAGGAATGCTTTATAGTTCAAAATACTACCTAGAAAATGTATGGTTTCCTACTGATAAACCAATCTGGCTTGCTCATTATACCAAGAAAACAAATTACGAAGGAAAATACAACGTATGGCAAATATGCGATGATGGTTATATCGATGGAATAGATGACAACACTGTTGACATTGATATTTTGATAAAATAAAAAGGATATTCTTACTTGGAATATACCTTTTCTTTTTTTGTTTTCTTTTATCATAGGACGAATAGAGCAATTCATATTTCTACCAAATAAATAATTAATAATATTTTTCTTACGATAAATATCTAATACTTTTTTTTCTAATTCTTTATTATGACAAGTTTGATAAAGTGGATTTAGTCTTTCCAACATCATGGTATATAAGGAATAAGCACTTAATACATCTTCATTATCACAAACATCATCTAACGCTAACAGGTTATTAATCTTCTCTTTATATAATTCTAATTTTCCCATAAACCCCTCCGAATGTTTCTTATCATAAATAATAACAAAATAAAAAGCAAGGATAGATTATAAGTATTTTAATATTTCAATGATGAAATGATTACTTTTTGTATTTTTAATAATTCCTTGAAATTTAAACTTACCCACCCTTTTAATACTAAAAACATCTCCCTCTTTAATTTTATGAGAAGGATCTTTTAATATGTCATAATTAAAGATAATCTCTTTTTTCTTTAGCAACAGATCGATATTACTTCTACTAATATGAAGAATACTAGAAACTACTGTATCTATTCTAAGACTAGATACAATTAGTTCTAATCTTTCATAGTTTCGATGATAGTCTTGTAAAAAAGATAAATCAATTTGTTTCACAGTAACAGAACTATTTCTAACTTTTAAAAAATTCGATTCAAAATAATTTTGAACTAGTTCTAAAAGATAAATATAATAATGATTATCAATTAATAAAATATCTCCAAATAAACTTTTATCAATATTTAAAGAAAATAAAGCACCTAAAATATCTTGATGTCTTAAAGGACTCTTACACTCAATCTCATATAATAAAACCCTAGGAATTTGATTTGTATAAATGATATTTTTCTCACTATCAGAATAAGGATAATAGATGGAATAATCTCCTTTTTTTAGTTTACTTTGAACTTGCTTTAATTCCTTAGGATCGAGAAAGAAAGTAGGTTGATGATTTCTAAGTCTTGTTAAATTCTTCTCAATAAAATACATACAATCACCACACTATAGTTATTATAGCATATTAGAAATTTTTAAAAAAACTAGGAATTTTGTTATTTAATTAATCTTAGAATTTGAATTTTAAAAAATGTCTTAAGAGAATCGAATTTTTCTTAAGACTTTTTGTTTGATTTTACAAAAACATCGATTTGCATTCCTTATTTGCTTATGATATAACGCACATGAGGAGGGGATTTTATGGTGAATCCAATTGGTGATAACAGTATCAGTATCAGTGATTTAGAAGTATCTTATAAGAATAAAATTGAACTAT
>CADBSF010000062.1 GCA_902797265.1 uncultured Erysipelotrichaceae bacterium | reverse complement strand
TATTATTATTCTGAAAAAAAATCAATGTTAAGTAATCATTGATTTTTTTGCTTTTATTGTAAAATCACTATTGTTGTATTGGTCTTGTTGCAATATATTCTTCAAGAGTAATCCCTTTTTCTTTTATTTCTTTAGCAACTTCAACTCCTACATAACGATAATGCCATGATTCATAGATGTAACCTGTTTCTAGTTCTTTGTTCTTTGGAAATCTTAAGATAAAGCCATAATCTTGAGCATGTTCTTGCATCCATGTGAATTCTTTTGTATTTTCAAAATTTGTATAATTTTCTTTTAAATTATACACATCTAGTGCGTAACCTGTTTGATGTTCCGAGTGACCAGGTCTTCCTGAATAAGTATCGGCTGCTTCTTTTCCGTCTTTATTTACATAATTATTATATAAATTAGTTTGATATTGATAACTTCTATAACCGGACATTCCTACAATATTTAAATTCTCTTTTTGTGCATCTTTTGCTAGAGATTCGAATGCTTCTTTCGCAATACTTACTAATTTAACATCATCTAAAGCATAATTGTTACTTACTGTTTCTAAATTATTTGGTATATCATTTTCTTCTAAATTATAATGCTTGTTTACTAGTATAAGAGGAGTATCCTTGTTTAAAGCTTTTTCTGTATTTTCATAATAGTTATAGTCTAAATTCATATTAACATTTTTAATAATTTGAATGATTTCTAAATCTTCATTCTTTTCTTTATAATTTAGATATCTATCTAGGTAATCCATATGAAAGTAATCTATTTTTTTATTGATATTATCTAGTTCTTTTAGTTTTTTTTCTGTTGGGGTAAGAGTTTTTTCTATTACTTTTGGTTCTTCTTTTTCTATTGGTTTTGAGGTTTCTATTAATTTTATTGTGATATAGATAATTTTACTAATAGCATAAAATAATAATATTAAGAATAGAATAAATAGTATAAAATTTTTCTTTTTTATTCTTATTCTTTTCTTTTTCCTTTTACCCATATCTTTTCACCCTAATACTATCATAGCATTTTTTTGTTGTTTTATGAATATTTTTTTTCTGAAATCATATGTAATTAATGGAGGAATATCATGAAAAAAATATTATTATGTCTTTCTTTCTTTCTATTTCCTTTATCTGGATATTGCTTAGAGTTAATTCCTAATGCTAAGAGTGGAATACTAATAGAAGCTAATAGTGGAAAGATTATTTATGAAAAAGAGAAAGATGCTGAATATAGTGTTGCTTCTATGACTAAGATGGTTGCTCAGATTTTGATTTTAGAAGAAGTAGAAGCAGGTCATATTAAATGGGATGATGAGGTAGTTGTAAGCGCTAATGCTAGTGGTATGGGAGGAAGTCAAATTTACTTGGAAACAGGGGAAAAGATTACAGTAGAAGATCTGATGAAAGGAATTAGTGTTGCTTCTGGTAATGATGCAGTAGTAGCTATAAGGAAGTCATAAGTTTTAAAAGGAGAAAAACAAATATAAGTATTTCAAAATCTTATTATGTAGAGTATTATTGTAAGTTTTATATATAAAGCCATTTATTGGCTTCTTTTGATGTTGCAAATTTTGACAAAATGAGTATTTTGTGTTAAATGGCGCTTAATAAAAAAAGGGATTGGTTTGATATTGGGTGGAGTTATGAAAAATAATAGAGAAAATGAAATAAATTTAATTATAGAAGATATCAAAAGAAAGTTTGAAAAAATTTACTACATAAATATACAAAATTTTTCTGTAAATGGATGTGCACAATATAATGGTGAAAAATGTTTTTTTAAGATTGTTGAATAACACCGTTAATTACTCAAAGAAATTTAGGAGCTTTAAATGAAAAGAAAAAATGGGAATATGATATAGAATATTTAAAGGCAGTTAGAGCATATCTTATTACACCAGAAGGCGCTGAGTCGCTGATTGAATTAAAGAAAAGAATTGACACATTTTTCGAATTTTTAAAAGAACAACAGTCAGACAATGATAAGATACTTGTTGTTTCACATAATGGAATTATGAGAATAATAAAACAATATTATATGTCCAATTATG